>DULL01000037.1 GCA_012840395.1 Clostridiaceae bacterium
AACAAACAACCCTTTCAATATCCTGGAACATCCTCACATCATGGAGCCGAATGAAAAACAGCTGGAAAAAATCGGACTTCTCAATGAATTTATTGCATCTTATAATATTTTGAAAGTCTATGAGAAGGATGATAAGATTATACTCAATTCATCAACCGCATCAGGTCAGTACTTTTTAGCCCTTTTAGGAGGGATGAAGGATAAAGAAAGGTTTATGGTTTCTTTTTTGGACAGTGGCAATAACATAATCGAAACCAAAATCATGTCTGAAGGAAGTATCGGACAGGCACCAGTTTATCCGCGAGAAATATTAAAATATGCTCTTGCCTGCGATTGTAACGCTATAATTTTAGCCCATAACCATCCCGGAGGCTCACAAAATTTCTCTATGGAAGATAAAACATTGACACAGAGAATAGTTGATATTTTTCATCCGCTTGGGATTAAGGTTTTGGATCATATTATTGTTGCCGATACAAGTTATACTTCTATGGCAGAGAAAGGAATTCTTCCCTATCAGAGTAAAGGTGCAGCTAATTATGAAGAAATCTTATTAGATCCAATAACTGCGAAAGAAAAGCGTAATAAATTTCTGAATATACACTCACGGTAAAAAAAGCGCTACTTCGTCAGAAATTAAGCGATTATGAATATCAGGCTCTTTCTTGTATCCGATAGGATTAAAGGTGGAGAGATATTCACTATTTGTCCATACTTTGATGGAGGAACGGATTTTCCAGAAATTATTGCGACTGTAAGCATGATTAAGGCAACAACGCAATAATTTCTCCTCCCCCCCTTTATAAAATGTTTCGGCTTTTTTTAATGTTTCCCTACATTTTTCATACTACAGATATGAGGTAATGTTGCGTTATAACTTATATATTGACAGATTTCGTTTAAACGAATACAATTTTTTTGTATAATTCTTCCTGGAGGGTTAGCATGAGCAAATTTGTTACAGTATCGCATATTGCTGAGAAATGGGGAGTTACCGAAAGATATGTTCAAATTCTTTGCAAGCAAGGACGTATAGATGGAGTGGTTAAGTTCGGTAATTCATGGGCTATACCCGAGAAGGCAGAAAAACCTATAAAATTAAAAACCGGTTTTAAAGGAAGAAGACCAGAGTAAGAATCTATGTATATAGCATTTAGTTTCATAATAAGTATCGCTCTCTTGTTTCTTGAAGATGTGATTTACTGGGGGATCATATGGATATAAAATATCAAATATTCATTAGCTCAACTTATACTGACTTGAAAGAGGCACGTGAAAGAATTACAAAGGCAATCCTAAGTTCGTATCATATTCCTATAGGTATGGAAATGTTTAACGCAGGGGATGACGAACAATGGGAAGTTATAAAGAAAACCATTGATGTATCGGATTATTACGTACTCATAATTGGGCATCGATATGGTAGCTTAACTGACGAAGGTATCAGTTATACTGAAAAAGAATACAGGTATGCTAAAGAAAAAGGAATCCCAATACATGTCTTTATCAGAAAAGATAATGTAGCAACAAAACCTGAAGAAAGGGAAGAAAACCCTGACTCAATCCCAAAACTTAAAGCCTTCAGAGAGGAAGCCAGCACCGGGAGAATAGTTGATTTCTGGGAGGATATTTCAGAATTAGAAAGTAAAGTACTTTTATCTTTATTTAAAGCCATCAATACAAAGAAAGGAATAGGCTGGATAAGAGCAGACAAGGTTAATATTGCTGCAATGTCAGATGAAATTCTAAAACTTAGTAAAGAGAATCATGATCTTAGGAATGAAGTAAAACGTCTTGAAAGCATGATTAAGTCACGAAGTCCCAAAATAGATGTTAGAATAAATGATGATAAGGTGCTGAATTTTGAGTTAATAAGAAGAAATGATTACAAACTATATGAGCCGCTTAAATATGAAGAATTACCTGAAGAAATATCTAAATATATACAAGCTGATGAAATAGATGAATATAATGCTCAATTAAGCAGGATTCATGAATTGAATAAGTATAATGATGCGATTAGTTCAATTAAGTATATAAAGGATAACCAGAGAAAACCTACCATCACTATTATTAATAACGGAACTGGAAAAGCCAACGATATTGATATAGTCATTGAGCTTCCTGATAGTCTTGTAATTATGGAAGAAAAAAATTTAAATTTTAACTTGGATGAAATTGCAAAGCCGGAAGGATTACCTAAACATCCTTATGATTTGGCTAAAGAGAGACGACAGAAAGAAATGCTAAAACTACATCCTGAGTTAAAAGCTGTAACGAATCTTAGTAAAATAGCGAATGCATTTCTTATAAATGAACCATTTGGAAGTGCATTTGATTTAAGTGCTATAGCAAGCAGTATGGGTAACCTTAGTATTCATCAGTCGTTATCAGTATTGGATAAAGAAAACATAATTGAGATACGCATTAACGATTTGCTTCATACAAACGAAGTAGTATTTGATGATGAAGATTTTGTAATCGTTCCCAAAAAATCAGGGAGCTATGAAATTAAGGTATCAGTTATATGTGAAGAATATGAAACAAGAGATGAGTTTTTTATACCTGTTATCATTGAAGAAACTGTAAAATATTTCGATGTAGAGAATTATTTATAAATGCTATAACTGTTAGATAAAGGTTAGGAGAAATGGTATCGGCATAATAAATACTAATCAAGACTTATTTAACAGGGGTTGTTTAGTTTTGAGGTGATTAATATTAATGAAAAAAATAAAGCAAATATTAAAAATACTAATATGTTTATTTGTTATTACCTTGGTTGTGATTCTGTTATCATTACAGCCAGCGGTATCGTTTTATTTGTCAAATAAATCAGATAATAAAGCCATAATAATAGGGGTAATTTTAGTGATTTTCACAACATCCTCTATTACGCTATTTTTTGATAGAAAGGCCATAACAGAATATATAAAAGAACAAATGAGAAAGGTGAAGGGAAATTTTATCTGGAGGCCATCAGTTCCAATAAAAAATAATAAAACAACAATTCAACTAATAAAAAATTATCCCAGGGATTATAAAATGGACTTTCATAATTTTAATATAAATGGAACAGTTGAAGGTGTAGAGGCCTTTAAGCAAGCTGTTATTAAATTTGTTAATACTCCAAAAAACAAATATAAAATATACGAAGGTACAAATTATGGTACTGAACATTCTTTGTTTACAGTTAATAGTAGTGAAGAGTTCACCCGCCAAGCAAATAGTTTAGCTGAACAGATTGTTAATTATTACGGTGAATGGATTGATAAAATATATTGCATTAAAAAGAATGGGAACTGCCTAATTATTGAAATGAAAGTTTACGGAATGGCTGAATCATTATGTATTGATATACCGAACTTAGGTAAAAGTAAGGAGTGATAGGTTTTTGAATACTGAGTTAATTATACATATTGAATGGGATGGACCTTTTAAATTGGACCAATTATCAGAACTTAATAATACAGATATTGTCTTTGGAATATATCAAATATATGGATCACATCCCATTTATGGCGCTGATGTACTTTTATATATCGGCAAAGCTGACAGACAAACATTTTCCCAAAGGATTTCTCAAGAAGAATGGATATATAATTGTGATTCAAAAAGTGTAAAAATATATATAGGTAGACTTGCTGGCAGCAAGACACCAGGAGCCAATAGATGGTCTTTAGAAATCGAGTTAGCAGAAAAATTACTTATTTATGCTCATTCACCAGCAAGAAATACACAAAATTTAAATTCAATACCTGACACGGCTGCCCGTGACGTTCACATTTTAAATTGGGGTAATTATCGAAATTTGTTGCCGGAAGTGTCCGGAGCCAGGTATACATCAAAATATGACAACATAAAAAATTATGAAATTTATGGTGCACACAAAAAGCTTAAAAAATCTCAATAATTAAGCATTTCAGGGGCTTAAATTCCGATTTTAATAACTGTATACTTGAAAAGGCACTTATCTTCTGGTTCATAAGGCATCCAACTTACTTTATAGGCCCCTTTTAAAGAAATTGGATTTTCACGATTTTTCTTTGTTCCGGCACCTGCATTTTCTTTCCAACATCGGTTTCCTGCAAGAACTGCGCCCTCATGGATACGAAACTCATCATCTACAGGAGGGTTAACGGTTCCGGATCTTATTGATTTATTCCAATAACCGGCATCATTAGTCATCATAATTGCATATGCATCATCTACGGGATATAGATTGCTTTCAATCAATCTTTCCAGGCGCTGTATATCACTTAAAAAATCATAGCGTCCAACATCTTGTGCAGAGTGGTTTTTTAAATATAGATGATCTCCGTTGATTGTAATATTAATGAGCTTCGTTTTGTACTTTAGTTCGATCGGTATCATTCTTCCTTGGTCGAAAACTACAATATCGATATGCATATTTACATCAAATAGCCAAGGGATGTATTCTAACCGAACTGTAGCATCCGGATATAATTCTTTGATTTTCCAAGCAAAAGCAAATTGAAAATCTGCCTCGGATACATATATTCTTTTCTCACTTAAAAGCTGCTCCAGCACAAAATTAATATCCATCAATGACCCCCTACATCCTTAACAGTTTTATATAGCATAGCATATTCACATTTCTTGGCTCCCATATCCATAAGGCTTTTAAGAGATATTGTTTTTTTCGTTGGAGCTGCATTATTCAATGCAGTTGTTGACAAAACATAGAATTCCCATTGAGATATGTCAAGCGGATTAAGGGTTTCTTGATCTTTGTGACATAATACACAAAACACATATACGTCGGATTGCCGCTTTTTTACTGTATCATATTTATTTGTGATACTGTTCCATCCGTAGGTTGGTTGAATGCCAAAACTGATTTTTGATAAACTTTGTTGATTCCAAGATTGTAGATAGGCGGAAGTTTTAACTTCTATGCGAATACCTTCCTTGGAAAGCAAATCATACTTGTTCCACGAAATACTAACATCCTGGGTAATGTTAAGAGCCATGGCGACTATGTATTCCGCCAATTTACCTCTTTCGGTATTTCCAACAAGATCAGAGTATGCCCAAGACCAAAAATCCCTGAGTGTATAGGTATTATCGCCCGCGTTCAAGAATTGTTCATTGCCAGACTTTTTCCTTGTTTCAATTGCAGGATATTTACATTCGTTCTTCACTGTTTTATTTTCCATACTTTTCTTCCTTCGCTATATCTCTCTATTTTACTAAGAATGAAGTTAACGCCGGAATAAACGGAGAAAAAATTGTCATATGGTTGGCGACAGATTGTATAAAGGCGTTATATTTCTGACTGAATGTTGGCTTACCTACTGCTGTACGCATCTCTTCAATTGAAGATATTATCTCATCTCTATTTTTTAGCGAAGCTGCCAGCTGTTTCAGCGTCTCAAAAAGTTGCTCATCGTTTTCTGACAGAGTATAGTTGACTGAGTTGTCAATTGAATGTATGTTAATCTTCCCGCTTTCATTATGAATGTTATAAGTCTGTGTGATATTTCTCGGCACAGGTTTACGATATGCAGACACTTTTTCCACTTTAATCTGGTAATGATCAGGAATATCAAACATTCCTTTGTGAAATCCCCTATCAATTACTATAAATTGTTCCTTACTGCCAGTGGGTAGAGTTCTTTCAATAATATCCTCTTCTTCAACAGGTACTGTTGCATCGTCAATAAATATCTTTTTGCTTTCGACAAGGGCCTCAATATTTTCGTAAACTTCACCGTTCTTTTTTAGAAGCTTAACTTTTTCGGTAGGAAAGCTGCCTAATATATTGCTCATAAGTAAAAATCCTCCTCACATCCATACTACTTTGACGACAATGTATTTATTAGCTAAACAACCAAGGCCTCTTCTTAAAACGTACCAGCCTTCGAATTGAATTTTCTATTTCAACACCATGCGGTGGTGGCTCAACAGTTCCACTAACTCTTTTTATTGAATGGTCAGAATGACGAATTTGAACATCCCAAGACCAACCGTCACAGACAGGAACGCTGTAATCATTCAACCATTCATTGATCTTTACTTCATCAGACAAAAATTCAAAGAATGCTTCACATTGTTGTTTATCTATAATGTACTCGTACTCCTTAACTGCAGCCACAGATAATCCATTAAATAAACAATGCTTAATCTTTCCTGTCCTATAAACAGTAGTTACATGACAGGTAATTTCCTCAGCGGTATGCATCCCGCAGGAGTAGTTTTTTATTGTAATTGATGTTATATGGCTCATAATTTTGCCTCCTTTAATCCCACATCAAAACTCCAATCGTCCTACCTTGATTAAGCTTGCTATTACCGCATTGAGGGCACTGCCAATCAATGATTTTGTTGTTTGTGTAAAATAACTGAATCTCTCCATCTTCCATAGTTACTTTAGCCCTATGTAATAAATGTTTGCATTTGGTACATTTATACTCTGGTTCATAGGAGCCACCATCGTAAAGAATGCAAAAATAGAAACGCTCATAAAGCTCATTACAGTGAGGGCAATAATATATTTCATGTCCATAATCATCAGTAGGAGTTGCAAATTGCTCGTTTAGTAACGAAAAAGCCTGTTCCTTAATCTTCTTGCTTTTTACAAGCGAATCAAGGAGCGGTTTTTCGTCATCAATATAGGAACCATCAAATACTGTAGATGGACTGTACATCATGCCGATACCCAGATGAAAAGATTTACTATACTCACATTTGGTGCAATGCAAATTAATAACTTGTCCCATGTCAACCTCCTTTACAGAAAGTTCTTTCGATACCACTCATGTAGATCGGTAGTTGTTTGTATAACTTTTGCTATTTCTGCACCATTACAAACGAATCTATAATAACTATCTCTGAAGTCTTCAATGGTACATATTTTGAACTGCCACTCTCCAGCAAAGGTATGGTCAGAAATCCAAGTAAAACTGTCTTTCGTCTCCACACCAAGTTTGCCTGTAATTTCATGGCCCCTGTCTGGAGGCGATAAGAAGCGCAGATTGCCTTTGTGAATATGTACATCCATAACTAAATTCTGAAAATCCTCATTATGTGGAAACTTCACAGCATAAACAGCTCGTTGATCAATCAAGCTATCATCTCCCATTCGATAAATTATTGTAAAACAGCATCGGTCTTGAACAATTCATCTAAAGCATGGTTGTCGGTTATGGCACGTACCTTATTTCTTGTAGAAGCTTTAGACATATCAAGCCTATAATAATGATATACTCCATCAGGCCCCTTAATTTTTCTTATAAGCTGTATCCTTCCGAATGATGCCCAGTGATTTTCTGCGAATTTTGCAAGTCCTTTTGCTTTTTCACAATTATCACTTCGGCTTGGGTCATGCGGCTCAAGAATATCAAAAACATATCCATGTTCGTCTTTTCTAACCACAATTAGATCAGGGTACATAGGCGCAACTACACCGGCCTTTTCGTAAGGAACTTCAAGGGACCATGATTTCCGGTCAAGATTTCTTAACCAGGCAACAGCCCCCCGGGCCAATTCTTCAGATAATACTTCGCTTTCCCAAGTGTTTAAGTTTATTTTAAATTGGCCGTTGTCATCAACAAATAGGTGCTTTTCGTAAGTAGCTGCATCTGCCGACAATGAAAAATCTATAACATTAGGGAGCTGCCAAGGAACAGCAACAGGTTTTTCAGACGAGAAAAGGAGCTTGTCATATACACTTCTGCGGGCTTCCTTAAGCTGGGAAATAGCTCTCTTATTTGCTTCGTATAATTTGTCAAATTCATTTTCAGCAAATTCATTGAGCCTTTTCATTGCTTCAACATCATTCACCATGACTATTACTTCTACTTTAACCTCAACATGGTCTCTTGTTCTATGCTTTATCCAATATGCCATATGAAGCCCATCGCCAAGGATTTTCCCGGCGCGGTTAAACAAATTGTTAATGTCGAATTCTGTAACAATATACTTGTTTGCTGATTCCATAACATAGGCGTTTTCACCAAAATCAAATGTCAAAGCTTTCATGTCAAATCCGGTTATTGATTTTGCCTTTTTGTCATAGGCTCCATCAGATTTGAGTCGAGCTATTTCCTCATCCATTTTTTCAACAATAGCATTTTGAACATTGCGCTGGGTGTCAATATCAATTGCATCCTGTGTAAGAGCACGAGACAATGCAGACAGGCGCTTTAATGGTTGCTGCTTCCTTGCGGCATCTATCTTATATGTAATCAGATTATTCATCGAAGAAAAAACATCTGCAAAATCAGGATTTCGCTTTAAGGAAACAAGCTCTTTTGAAGTACCCGTTTCGGCTGGTACAATATCTTCGCTTTTGTTTAGGGCTTCGATGACAGATGAAACCGTTTCCTCATCGTAATAGGGCAGAAACAGGCTAACATTGTTGAGCTCCGCATTAGATTGTATCCTTCTTGCCAGCGGCGTCCTCACCATTCTACCCAAAAGCTGAGCAATATATGTGTAATCCTGAGCGCTCCGGAAGGACATCATCACTTCGGCGCGAGGGCAGTCCCATCCTGTTGACAGGTTCATCTTGAAGAAAACAATATTGATTTCTTCATTTTCCTCTATCCGGGAGGCCTCTACACGTGGAATGTTGATCCCGCAAAGATTTATGGTGTTTTGATCGTTGAAGGTATGAACGACTTCACCATCAATCAGTTTTCTTCCCAGTGTTTCTTCAAGCATTTCTAAGCAGGCTTGCATATCAGTTCTGGTATATGTACTGTCATTCCCGTCCTCAACTTGAACTACTAAAATGGGTTTAACAAGCTTTTCATTTTCCTGCTCGCAGTAATTTTTCCAATGTTCTTTCTTTTGCATCCAATTTTCTACTGCGCTTTTAAACATAGTCATATCCGCATTTATCGCAATATCTGGATAATGGATGATGACCCTGTCTTTAAGCAGACCGGATTCGCGGACATCTTCGGGTCTGACAATAACTTTATGAACTGTGGAGGATGTGTCCGCTAAAAGCTTTTGGAAACGCTGTGGCGTAGCAGTGATGCCAATAACCAGCGGCATTTGGCAAAGCCCGTCTTCCGCACTGCCTAATAAAAATTTCTGCATGATGGATTGTGCTGTGCTTTCAGCCCGAGGACTTGAGTACATTCCCCTATGGGCTTCATCAATAACAACATAAAAGCTTTTGGGAATGGCCTTAGCCGTATTGGTCAGTGTCTCCCAAATGGTATATTGGCGGGCATCGGACTTCTGTGTCAGCAATTTATCGGCGCCGAGCTTTTGCGTATTCAGGAAATAGATATTTCCACCTTCAAAATATTTCGCATCGTAATTTGAATCAATTGTGATAAGCTGCCTCACTCTGATTTTATCCGATTTGCTCTCTATTTTAAGTCGTGTCTGTTCATTCAATTCAGGCATATCTGACAGCCATATGATTACAGCGTCAGGCTGACTTTCAAAGTTTGCAGAACCAAAGAAAATATCTTCAAATAGGGAAGTCATGACGATTGTCTTACCTGAACCGGTCGGTGCAGAAAAAGAAATCACTTGAGGATCGCCATCATCCATCAATAAGTGTGCTTTAGCTATTTTTGACTTTAATTCTTCAAGAGCGTCCTCCTGGAAAGGAAAAAGTGTGTCACGCATATTTAAATCCTCCTGCCGTTAATAACGAAATTATCGATATAATCCCTGTAAAGCTGGGTAATATTCTTCACGTCAAAGTGGGAGGCCATCTCCCTGAATGCTTCTTCTGAATTTGTGACGATGAAAACATGAGAAATATTTTTCCTTACAGAAACCTGCTTAACAAATTCCGCAAAATGCGTTTCATCTATAAGGACAGCAAAGTTGCTTGAGTTAGGGATTAATATTGCCGGTAACTCTACATCTTCCTTCAGCTCCGGCCGTTCCCCCACGGCTCCAGCTTTCAGCCAAAGCATTGGCAAAATCTCACGAAATTGCTGACCGAGCGCCACGCTGTTTTTATCCAGAAAACCAAGCTTAAAGTACTCAACGTTTGCTTTAAAACCCTCGCTCATCGGCTTTTTAACATCTTCAAGCACGGTGATGTTTCCAAGCAATTGTTCGATTCTTTCTTTTATCTCATTGAACAGCGCATTATTCCGTGTCACAATATAAAACTCCGAAATGTGATCCTGCTCCTCCAATGCGGAAAGCCATTCTTCGTAAGCCAAATCGTCGAAAAGGATTGAAGCAGGGTGTTTGTCTGAAACTATGTATTTAGAATCAGCTTAGACTAATGATTGCGGCAATTTATCCTTTCCAAGCAGTGAAACCAGTTGTTTCTTGTTCTTAACTGAACTTAATTCATCAATTGAAGTAAAACCAATCTGAAAAAAAGAACGTGCAATTTCTTTTTTAGACTTTTTATTAGTTAAATATTCGCCTTCAATAACTGAACCATCATCACGTTTTCCCAAAATTGAGAATTTGATTCTCGGCCAAGTCACGGACTGACAAATACCTTTTTGTTCCCAAAGCATATCTCCTGGATATAGTCCCTGTCTGCTGAGTTCTTTTGCTTCATCTTCTGAAACTTCATTGTTGGTAACAAGAATACACCTGCGCTTACCGTTGTCTTCTTCGTTCAGCAAATTCACGGCATGCAAGGTTGTCCCACTACCAGCAAAAAAGTCAACAATTAAGGCATTTGGGTTGTTTCTAACTACTGCTGCAATTGAATCCCGCACAGCATATAAAGACTTTGGGAAAGTGAACGCCCTTGACTGTCCAATAATATTTGAAACCAAGTCTGAACCATATGCCCCTGCATCGTGAGTGCTCCTATGCCATACGGTTTTTATTTGTCTTTCTTGTGTACTTGCGTATTCTACATCTACCACATTTCTCTGCCTATCGTAACCTATTATTTTTAACTCACCCGTCTCAATTTGACGTTGAGGTTTCTGACTTAAGTACGAAATTCCCCAGGTTTTTCTTTTTTCATCATATTTTCCTAAAGCAACGTAACCTTTTGAAATTAATGCGTTAAGTGTAGTGTTACTAACTCCCCAGTTACCTTCAGAAAGATCACTTCTAATAGGCCAAGCAACATTATAACCATCAATTTTCATATCTAAGTCTGGCGTTTCACCATATGGTAATGTTTCTCCAGCTCTAATAACGCGTTTGTTAACCGGATCGACTAATACAGGATAAAACTGATTTTTACTATCCTCTCTACGAGCATTTGTTCCCGACCGTAAGAGGCCTTTCCAACGCGGCTTGTTTGAAGTAGTTTTAGGTCCTAATAATGGATCATCTCCCCCATGTACATAAGCATTGGGCATAAAACAATAAATAGCATATTCCTCTACGCGTGAGAATCTGCCTTGTGTAACACCTTTCGGGTTTATTACAATTGTAACGATTTGTATAAATGCTTCGGGGAAAACCTGCTGTAACAGTATTCTTAAATGATGTAACTCATGTTCATCAATAGTTACAATTAATACCCCGGTATTAGGATTAAGGATACGACGTGCAATTTTTAAACGCCGCTGCATCATTGAAAGCCATTTGCTGTGCCGCCAATTGTCGCTACTATCTACATAATCGTTATTATACTTCCAGTCACGGGCTCCTGTATTATATGGCGGATCTATATAAATGCAGTCCACCTGCTTGGGATAGAGGTATTCCAGCAACTGGAGCGCATGGTAATTATCCGCTTCAATTAATGTGTGCCAAAGTGAATCGTCATCTGCATTTTTTACTCTGTCCATCGGGATTAATGTTGGAAAAATTGGTTCACCAAATTGGGCTATTACAACCAAATCTTCAACGGAAATATCTGACTTTTCCCCATTTGCTTTATTGATGCAAGTAGCAATGCCATCTTTTATGTCTGCAACAAAATATATATCCTCTATTTTTTTACCTTTCCGGGAAACAAAATGTCCTTTTTTTATGCTTACATTGTATAAAGGTGTGCATTCGGGTATATGTTCTTCAAATACAAGACCGAATTTCTTGTTGCTGCTAATTCGCTCCACTTCCTGAGCTAATCTGTCCCTAAGAGCCTTATCTTCAATTTGCTTTATTAAATCATTAATTGCAGCCATCTTTCATCCCCCATTGCCTTCATTATGAATAAAACACTATTATACTCCGCGATTCAGCTTTATTGGTCATTTACAATCTCCATAATATCCGAGATATCACAATTAAGGGCTTTACATATTTTAACAAGAATATCGGTATTGACATTTTCGTTTTTACCAAGCTTAGCCATAGAGGCCGTACTAATACCAGCAGCTTCACGCAGATCTTTCTTTTTCATATCTTTATCAATTAACAATTTCCAGAGTTTTTTATAACTAACGGCCATGATATCACCCCGTATAGGTTTATAGTCCATGTATAAAATATAGCATAAAATTAGATTTTGTACAAAAAAAATTTGCAATCGCAAATATTATTTGTTGCTAAAGTAGATAATCGATATATGCTCATATATTGATTATATTGATTATCTTGAACTGATAAAAGTAAGCTATATAGCAAGCTTTGACAAATTTCAACATGGCTAATGATGTATAATAATTACATAGTTCGAAAAAAATCGATAAAGGCAAACTTGTTGAAAGACAAGGACGCAAAGCCTCGGGTCTAAAGCGGTTTACCGCTATGATGGCCGGGTTGCCGGAACTAAGCTGCTTTAGGCTCATTGGTGTTTTTTAACATCAGTGAGCCTTTATGTATACAACCTGAATTACTAATAGTGAGGACTTCGAGCCATTATGACTATGATTTGCCGGAAAGGTGTTTGCAAGTTTGCCAAGGAATCCTGAAAGGAAGTGGTGAGTTTGTTACCGGTTAAAGTTGTAATGGCTGATGATGAACATGGAGTAATGCTGTTACTCTGCTCGATTCTTAGTAAACTTGAAGGGGCTCTGGTTATAGGAACAGCAGATAATGCTAAAGATGCAATAACACTTGTAAGAGAGCATAACCCGGATTTAGTTTTTCTGGATATTGAGATTCCTGATATGAAAGGAATAGAGTTAGCTGAGAGGCTGAGAGAAATAAAGCCGGATTTAGCAATAGTATTTATAACCGCACATCAGAAATACTCTCTTGATGCATTCAAACTGTATGCTTCTGATTACATATTAAAGTCGATTGATGAAGAAAGAGTAAAATCTACTTTCCGGCGTATCTATAAGATGCTAGAGATATCAAAAAAGAGTAATGCTTCTTCATATACGGAGACAAGCAGAATTTCAATTAACCTAGGCGATGAACGAGTCTTTATAAAACCGAATGAAATTTTTTATATAGAAAGGTCTGGACGTCACACCCTTATTTCCTGTACCAATGGGAAATATAAAACCCGGCAAACCCTGCAGGAACTGGAGAAGCACTTAGGGAAGATGTTTTTCCGCTCCCATAAATCTTTCATTATAAACACTGATCGGATTGAAAAGATAGTCTCTTTTCCCAATTTATCGTATTATGAGGTAAAATTTAATAATTGTAATGACAAGGCTTTACTTAGCCGTGATCACATGTCTGAGCTTATGAAGTATTCAGACTATAATGTATAGGGGGTGCTGAAATGGATTTTATACCGTTAATCCCCTTCTTAGGTGTGTCTGTTCCTGAAAGTCTGGTTTTGTATTATATAGTACTGGCATTAACGAAGAAAAAGGAGTCGCCGCTTGTAGTAATAATTCTTTCAGTACTGACTTCGTTATTCTCATTCAGTATCCGGACAATGCCAGTGCGTTTTGGTATCCATACCATATCACAAGTAGTACTTATGACTATATTTTTGAACCTCTTTTTCGGATTGCGCTGGCATATTTCAGCAGTTGTAATGGTACTTTCAAGTGTGCTTTTGGGATTGGCGGAGGGAATCTCCGTTCCTCTTCTGGCTTGGATTTTTAATTTTAATCTTGAACAAATCATCTCTGATCCTTTGCTAAGAATACTTTTTACTTTGCCACATTTGATTTTACTTGCAGTATTAGCGTATATCATCAGAAAACGAGGATGGCGGTTACCGTTAATGTCGGAAAAATTGGGAATAAAAAATGAGTCTGACAAAAGAACAACAAAGCAATTCATTAGGCAAAATTGTCTTTTGGCATTATGCCTGGTACAAGCTTTAATGCTTGTTCTATTAAATCTTAGTTTTCATGCTTACAATTCAGGTGTTTATCCCAGTTTTACACTGAAAACCCTAGTAGAAGTTGGTAGCATTGTTTTATTGATTTCTGTTCTAGCTACGATATTTGTATCCGGATATCTGCTAAAAGTCATAGAACGCGATGCAAAATTGGAAACAGAAATTCATTATGCCAGAGAGAGACACAATTTACATTTACGATTGCAGGTTGAGCGTCATGATTTTTACAACCATCTTACTGCTATTTATGGATATATAAAGGCTTGTCATTTCGACCAGGCAGAAACCTATATCGCAAATCTGTATCATACTATCTGCAGTATAGGAAGCCTCCTGAAAATTGAACCTCCGGAATTAGCGGCTATTATAAGTACAAAACATGAGAAAGCAAAAATCAATGGAACCAAATTTTACTGGCATGTAAAAATACAAGACAGTTCTATTCCACTTTCACCGGAGGATCTTACTCAATTAACCGGTAACCTTCTGGATAATGCTTTAGATGCAGTAAAAACGAATGATTCCCCTCGAGTAGACTTAGTTCTAGTATGCAATAAGCTAGGTCTGGAATTAAAGGTATCCAATAACGGCAGTCCCATCCCTCAAAATGTCAGGCAGAATATTTTTACTGCAGGATATACGACTAAAAGCACTAAACAGCATAGCGGTCTTGGCCTATATATAATTAAACAGATTATAGATCGCTATGACGGACAATTAGAGTTGAAAGAGCCTGAAAACTATTCCGGTGTGGAATTTGTGATTTATATTCCTTGGAATAAGTAATTGTTATAACAGTTCTGGTAAAAACATACAATTTATATTTATTACGTTTGGGAAGCATCAAATACTTATTATAGCATGTCTTCGTGTATCACGGACATGGAGTATGTAGGCATAATAGAATGGTCGAATAAAAGTACAAAGAATTTCAGGTTAGAATTAAAGTGCGTTTTATGTTCCTTCGAGTTATTGCTGTGTCTAGGGGGATAAATCTTTACGTAGTTGGCAAGTATTGTGTTATAATAAACATTATTATGATTCTTGAAGTTACACTACATTGATATAAGGAGGACTTTGATTGGAAGAATACCGGAAGCTGGGTCTGCTGATTGCATATTATCTCTCTAAGTATGACAGAGAGGGCTTAAAGCGGCTGGGGTATAATAATTTTACACAAGCCTATGATGACATTGGTAACAAATTAAATGTTAAGCCAAATACTGTAAAGAACTGGCGGGATGAATTCGACCCTCTACATGGGAATGACCGTCACGGCTGGTACCAAAGAGAACTCAGACCAAGTAGATTAGAGGTTGTTGAAAAATATAAATATATAAGTGAAGACGCATTTACACAAATAGTAAGAGAGATTCTAAGTACCCAGCACATTACAGAGAAATTCAAATTTGTAGAGATCATATCAGGCACTATTGGCGACAAAAAGCAGGCGTCAACTAAGGAATATACTAGTTCAGGGCTAACTGGAAAAAGAGCAGAAGAAATATTCTTAGATAAATTTTCTCGTGGTGAAATCAATGGTTTTTCTGGTAATTTGATTGATACGCGTAACGATGGATGTGGTTATGACTTTAAACTCGATTCCTCTTCTTATGTGTTTGAAGTTAAAGGTTTAGCAGGATGTAATGGTGGGATTAGATTTACTGATAAAGAATGGGCTACTGCAAAAAAATTGAAAGGTAATTACATTTTGGTACTGGTTTCCAATATTCAAGACAAACCAACTATTAAGATGATCATTGACCCTTATTCAAGATTAAGTGCGAACAAACAAACATATACAACTATAGCAGTTGAATGGCATGTTAATAGTAATCAATTAGTAGATGATGAATAATTTAAAGCATCAAGGAATGGGGTGTTGTAATTGTCTATTTCTCTGGGGCAGCTTCTGACTTCTCAAAACCCTTTAGACTTTAAAAACTTTTTTTTGTGTAGGAAACATACTCGGCTGGAAGGTCTTATTGTAGAATTCGAAACAGAACAGACGTTAATGAAAGGTTTTATAAAAAATAAGTGGCGAATTATAGATGCTCTTGTACTGAGAGGAATTGTGAAAGGAGAAAGAAATTCACATTTCATTATTTTACCAAGAAACAAATCAAGGGAAACACTGGACGATATAATTGCACTTGGATCGGAGTTAAAAAAAACAAAACAACAAGTCAGGTCGTTAAAAGTAACTGAGAAGGGTGTATACTTACGAAATATTGAAGGAGAAGAGGACATCGAACTTATTCCAGACCCACAAAATAATAAAAGCATGACTGAGGATAACAGGGTTTTAGCTATGTTCTGGGGGTTCGCTATCCATACTCCAAAAAAGTTTTGCGAGTTTGCCAGAGATATATTACTTAAAGACTGCTTTATTCAACCTTATTTTAATGCGGGTTTATGGGATCTTGATAAATTCCTGATTTCACCAGGCAGGAGTAGAATAATCTACATCGAGACGAAGCACAAGTATCCTTTTAAGAGGAAAAATGGTGATTTAAACTTCGGTATGAATAAAGGAGAAGTTGAAACTCTTAATTTACTTAAGAAAACGGATATTAGCTGTTGGCATACTATTTTACTTAAACCACAGTGGGAGAAAGATATTTCATCTACATATCTGTTTTATAATAGAGAGGCTCGCGAGAAGACACTCTGGCTGGCAGCTGATATGAAGTCTGATGATTTTATTGTGAATTCCCAAAAGAAACCTTTTATTGCCAGTAAAGAAACCTCAATAAATAATAGTTCAAGTCTGAAATATTTTGAACTTAATTCATCAAGTTTTTATGTAGTAGGAAAAAATAGTCTTACCTCGGAAGAATTATCAGAGAACTTCTATAATATTATCTGTAATCCTGCTGGGAAATATCAGAAGGTTACAAAGCAATGCTTGCTGGATAATAGAATCTCTAAATAAAATAACTGCTTTACTTATGTGGTCAGTAATGCCAAAAACCATGCTAATGTGTTTAACACATTAGCATGGTTTTTGGGAAAGGTTCTGGAATAGTTGACAAAAAATCAAGGCAATTGGTATTCTTTAATATCATGTCTGTATACGGAGAAAATTTTATTCAAAGATAGCATAATTATTTATCTCAGCGAAGGTATTAAAGAGGGCTTTCCAAGTGTTTCCCTTCATAGACTCCTTCGGGATATTATCTTCAATCAGACGGCATTTACAGTTTACTTTATGCATGAATGCTTAGAGACGTCAGTTTTCTAATTTTTACAAGTCTAAAATTTTATTTCCACGAATTTTCTCTTTCTTTCATGTATTTATAATACAACTTCGCTTTAATGATGATCCTTTAGTAAGGGAATTATCATATCTGCAATTCTTTCAAAAACCGGAACGACAACCGAATTTCCAAATTGTTTGTATGCCCGTGTATCTGAAACCGGAATTTTGAAAGAATCATCAAAACCCATGAGGCGTGCACATTCTCGCGGAGTAAGTCTTCTGGGATTTTTATCTGGCCCTTGGTAAACAAGTATCTCCGAACCATCTTTGTAATATCGGGCTGATAATGTTCTTGCAATAGAGTCTTCATCTACAAGACCAAATCCAAAACCGTTTCCTTTTGCTTGGTGCTTTTCTGCATACCGCTGGAGATAATCCCAGAGACTGTCAGAGAGGGTATATTTTTCATGAACACAATTATTAGCATAATCAAAATATTTATCACCGTCATGGGGGAGAAATGGTTCGGTACCATCAGTTTTGTGCAAAATGCTATTCATTTTGATAATACCTTTTTCAGGAAGTTTTAAATTATCCCATGAGAAGTTGACATTTTCTAAAAAGCCAATAATTACAATACGCTCACGGTGTTGGGGAACGAAATGCTGGCCATCTATAACCTTTGAATACACATTGTACTTTAGATCATTTTGAAGAACATCCATAATTACCCTGAAAGTTCTTCCTTTATCATGTGAATACAGATTCTTTACGTTTTCAAGCACAAATACCTTTGGCCTTTTTGCATTAATAATACGTGCGACATCAAAAAATAAGGTTCCTTGTGCTTTATCCTTAAAGCCATGTGACCTCCCAAGGGAATTCTTCTTGGAAACTCCTGCGATAGAAAATGGCTGACAAGGAAAACCAGCAAGTAGGACATCATGATTCGGTATATCGTGTTCTTTTATTTTAGTAATATCTCCTGCAATAGGTTCATCGGATGGATAATTAACTGCATAAGTCCTTTGAGCATATGTATCCCATTCACTTGTAAAAACACACTTACCGCCTTTCGCTTCGAACGGCCTCCGAATCCCGCCAATCCCTGCAAATAAGTCGATAAATGTAAATGACTGGGGAGTGTCTGAATGTGGAATAATATCATCAAGCATTTTCGTAAGTTGAGGGACTATATATTGCTTTGGTTTGCATTCGCCTTTTAACCAACGTCTGACTGTAGATTCATTAACCCCAACTTCCTTGGCAATCTGAGCTTTTGATTTATACTGGCTAAGAGTTTCAATTAGATTAAGTGCATCCATTATTATTACCTCCACTGGGAATTATATATGCATTATGCACGAAAAATTCCTTTTTGTCAATACCAAATGGTAATACTTTCTTGACAAAACATTTAGCTGATGATAGTTTTAGCTTAACACCAATTATTTTTAATTACAGAAAAGGAGGCTAAGATTTGTTCGATGGAAAAGATACATTAGTACGTTTTATGACAGAACATGGTGCTGACAGGATTCTATTCAAATGTCTTGCTGAAAATGATAACAGTAAACAACAGATCTACTTTGGAGGCAGCTTTGAAGCACTGAATCAGATACCTTTCGGAGAGGTTTATCCTGATAACATTAATGGAAAAGTACCGAACTATAAAGCAGCGGTACAATTCTACTGGATAAGTTATGAAGGACAAATAGAATGTGCTCCCAAGGCACAGCTGATTCTATACCCCAAGTATCCGGAAGTACGGCTTTCAGGTTTCTTACAATATTGCAGTATTGCGCCAAGAGAACATCTTCAGCCTGTTCCACCCGGAGAACGTCGGTATAACAATGGGAAAGATGGAAGAGTTCTTGTTATGGGGATTTGTAGAGATGGCAAAATTCTTGCTTATCTTGTTCCGGCTGGATCATCTTTA
Source organism: Clostridiaceae bacterium (assembly GCA_012840395.1). Lineage (NCBI taxonomy): Bacteria > Bacillati > Bacillota > Clostridia > Eubacteriales > Clostridiaceae > Clostridiaceae bacterium. The sequence goes on from DULL01000037.1 coordinate 19,267, forward strand.
TCTGATGAACTAACTTCAATTGCTGATAATTCAAGTATATTTACATGCATTGAAATCGGATCGAGGTTCGCTAAAAAGGTATCTATATTGACCAAAATACAGGAAATTCAGAACAAAGGCTGGATATCAGGCAAAAGAATGAATTCTCAAGGGAAAATTGTTCCTTATAACGCACCTAATGCAGGGGGTTATACATTTGAAGCATGTATGGGGATTATTCCAAATGGGAGAGCAGAGCCGGACTGGATGGGATGGGAATTAAAAGCATTTACCAGTAACAGAATTACACTAATGACGCCCGAACCAGATGCAGGATACTATGGTGTGCACGGAGTTGGAAGTTTTGTGCAGAGATTTGGACACGCCAGAGAACAAGGAGATTTATATTTTACTGGTATCCATAAATGTGGGAGCACAAATGCCAGAACAGGGATGAGCATGATCCTTTACGGTTATAATGAAGAAACGAAGCGCATTATAAATGTTGCCGGAGGTTTGGTATTATTGGACTCGTATGGAGAACCTGCAGCAGTTTGGACGTTTGCTAAACTTATTGAGCATTGGGGTAAAAAACATGCTCATGCGGTATATATTCCATATCAAAAACGTATTATGAACGGAGAATACCAATACAGATATGTAAACCCTGTTAAGGTAGGAGAAGGAACTGATTTCAACAAATTCCTGAATGCATTTAATAATGGAGTCGTTTTTTATGATCCTGCAAACAAGCTCTTTATAAACAACAAGGGTAATTTTCAAATCAAGGCTCGTAACCAATTCAGGATGATGGCTAATGATTTAAATGTGCTATATGATAATTTTTCAAATGAAACCTTGACTTTAATACTATAGACAATACCGAGGTAGGAAACCATGGACATTCATTCAAAAGATATTCGCAGCTATAATATGTCGATGATTAAAAGCAGGAATACAAAACCAGAAGGTATAGTCAGGACTTTTTTGTTTTCCAATGGTTTTCGGTACAGAAAGAATGATAAAAAACTCCCAGGTTGTCCTGATATTGTATTACCTAAGTATAAAACGGTGGTTTTCATCAATGGCTGCTTCTGGCATGTTCATGAAAACTGTAAGTATTTTGCTTGGCCATCCTCTAATGCCGAATTCTGGAAGGAGAAATTAAGAAAGAATAAGCAGCGTGACGAAGAAAATGTTAAGAAGTTGGCAAATATGGGCTGGAAAGTAATAATTGTCTGGGAATGTGAACTTAAAAAGCCTGTTAGGAATGAGCGTCTGGAAAAATTGTTGAATGAAATCAATCCTGACTACATCTAGAATTTTCATTGAATCTTGCTTTATAATAATGGGGCTTTTGCCATTCTCAATAATACCACAAACAAAAGAGTAATCCGGGAACATATTTATGGCGGGATATATTTTTAAAGTTGTAAGTATTTACAAGTAGTGACTCTATATGAAATAATAGATGCAAAATGTAGCTATAAAATTTGCTGTAAGGAGGTTATGTTAATGGCGTTTGAAAGCTTATCATATAGGTACACGTATAATATTTCTAATTTTCCACAAAGGTGGCTGCCGTTAATACATTTGTATGATCCCGATCTTCCATTGTTTCCAATATACTACTTCCATGTACTTCCAGAAGGTTTGACACAAGGGGTACGTCCAACTGATACTCAAAGAGCATTTGGCTATGTGGAGAAAGTAAATTTAAATGATGATGGAAGTATTGATGCGACTATTGTTACAAACAAGGATTTAACAAATCCAATAAATAGAAATTTTATTAATCCTGTACAACGGGTAATTAAAGAAAGATTTGGTATACAAAACCCGGTTTTACCGGTAGATATACAGAATGCTTTTACTGCGCCTTTTACAAATGCAAATAATGTATTGTTTGAGATTTGGCAGCGGGTTGTATCAAATGCATATGGTGATATCCTTCCATTTGGACGACTATGGGATGAGGTACTTGGATTAGTTAGATTTGTTTCAAGTTGGTATTCATCAGGAGGCAGAAAGGGTGAATTAATTCAAACTCATTATTTTGTATCTAAATTTGGTGTCAAGATACAATCCGCTGGAGGTATTCCTCAGGTAGATTTCTATTTGTTACCTACAATAGGTGAGCTTACTGATTCCAGTAATCCATTAACAAGCTTTCCCTGGTTTGCAAAACTTGTTAATATAGCTCGTATCTTTCAATCAAATTATTGTACACAGATTAATATTGGAGGGATGAATTTATCAAAATTTAATAATCCAACTGGACGTCAGTTTAACACGGAAGGTATACTTTCTATACTGCAAAGTAATAATATTCCTTTCGATCATAGGCCGCAAGCGATCGAATGTTATAACACCTTTGATAAGGGACCCATGAGGACGGTAATTTTTTTGATGATGCTTGATGACATACGGAATAGACGGTATGACCCAAGTGTTTTGAATTCATCACAATGTGGCTCAATATATGACGGCTTAAAACGTGCTAGTGCTTATCAATCTCCTAAAGTTATACAAATTTATGCGCAACAGAGTTTTGGCAATGCATCAGCAATGCCTGTAGATACTTGGATTGACACATTTTTTAAGTGGCCATTAAACATATATCCAACGGGGAGATCTGGTAATAAGTATGGTCGAATATTTTCTCATTCTCAAAACTTGGGTAAAGTAGAACGATTACTCTGGGTTGCAGGACAAGCGCGTAAAGTTCATTCTTCAGCGTGTAATGATGCCTTGTGGTGCTTAAAATATTCGTCTGAAGGTAAACCCAGAGGAGCCAATCCATTAGCATGTAATATTTGTATTGAAAGTATTAGGAATAGCTGCCCAGCATATATGAATATAAGGAACAGAAGGGTCTGCTTTAATACGCCTGGTTTAATTACAGGAACAGATTTTCTGATAACAACAAGCTCCAACAATAATACTACCCCCAACCAGTCCTTTACAAGTTGTCAGGGCAATAGCATTTATGAATATACTATGGATGACTTTTCACCTGCTGATTCTCCAAATGGATTTACACCATATCCAGCACCGGGTCATAATGGAAGTATAATAACAGTTGAACAATTTGTTCAAATTTACTAGGTAATTAAAGGAGAGGAAGGTTAGGTTTTCTTCTTCTCCTCTCAATTATAAGATTTAACATATAAATTCAAAATCAGTGGTTAAATTATTTATCGGATTTTTGGTTAGAATGTCCACAAAATATATATTCTTCAGCCTGATTTTTACGTATTTCATTATTCTCAGAATCTTTCCAATTCAATATTCAACATTTATTGCAATAAGTAATAAAAATATGTACACTTAATGATGAGTATTTAATGACATAATAAAGCTAGGGGGGACAGTAATGGTATATTCATCGATTTTAATGAAAAAATATAATAAATGTGGGGAAAAAACCAAGTTATTATTTGATAATCTTATTGAACAAAGCTCAAAATATTGCAGTAGTCATTCATCAGTTAACATGAAAGAATACCATTATCGTCTTCAAAAAGAGTATCCGAATGCTAAAGGAAGGAAAACTCAGAACTTTTGTGTGTATACACTTACTCCTTTTCGAAATGGAGTTACAATTCATTTAAGGACAGATGGAAAGAGTGTTTCCAGTAAAGTTCTTAATCTTGATGTTATTAGTGAGTGTTCTTATCTTACAGGTAAAGAGTGGGTGAAATTTGGAGTTAAAAGTGAAGAAGATTTAGATGAGACAATTAAACTAATTGAAAAAATATATAAATCTAAGGAGTAGTAGCAATGGCCTTTTACCTTAAGTATCATCACGCTTTTATGGGTAAATTCATTCACTAAGATGAAATTTTTTGTACTCCAGTTACTTAAATTGAACGAAAACACATAAAGAGTATCAATTTCGACAATTAAAGAAAGTGTAGAAAAGTGGGATTAGAAAAAAGGTCGTATGGCTTCCTCTGAAGATGCTTTAAAAATATCATATCAGTAAGTGATAATCATATGAAATCAGAATTATTCTTTATATTGCTTAATAAAGATAACAAAAATATTGAAAACCAGTAAATAGACATAAATCAATATAATTTGACAATATGATATGAAAATTATTGACATATATTAACAATAATGTTAATATATTGATATATTATTACAGTTATGGGGGTTAATTTACATGAAGTGCACAGGTATAGTAAGAAAAGTTGATGAACTAGGAAGGGTAGTATTGCCGATTGAATTACGGCGAACACTCGAAATCAATGAAAGGGACTCACTTGAGATATTCGTTGATGGATCAACAATAATACTTAAGAAATATGAACCTGCTTGTATCTTTTGTGGCGAAGCTTATAAAATAACTGATTATAAGGGGAAAAACATTTGTTCAAGTTGTATGCAAGATCTAAAAAAGTAAAACTTAATTTACAATAGATAAAATGTGGGGGAACGGTCCAATGATACTGTATCAATTTACTGAGGTTAATAAAGCACTAATTCCGACAAACAGCATACAGTTCAAAAGGTAAATTAGACTTAAGATGCCTTCTTTGTGAAAACAGGAAGGTTCTTTATTTTTTTACTGAGACACTAATGAAGAATAATAAAGTTTAGTTATATTGAATTGATAAAACAATGGTTTTCAGATTTTTTATAGTTTACACGAAACAATATGGCATAAGTAATATTGGTACACTTCTGTTAAGCAAAATTGCATTTTGTCCATATTGAAAATATAAAATATAGAAACTTCATCATAGAATATATAACCTTGTCAATCACCATAAACAATAGCATTTTTTTGGGAAATACAACGATTCAAACAACAATTCATACGTGTTAAGTCGCTATTTCAACAGGTTGCGCAATTACCCTAGGAAATATATGGAATAGGTGATACTATGGAGCCAGAGGTGACATAGATGAATGAAATTTCAATTCATAAAATTGGACAAGCATTAGGAACATATGTGGCAAAAAAAGTTTCCAGAGCAGATCAGACAGAAGTTCTGTCTTTCGGTGCAGAGATTTTGGTAGGCAGTATTATTAAATTGTGTATTCTTTTTTCCTTTGCTTTCATCATGGATATTACTG
>DULL01000038.1 GCA_012840395.1 Clostridiaceae bacterium
GCCGCCCTGGCTGACAAACCCATATGGGAGATGCTTGTTGTCAAGGGCGTGACCGGGAATGGTTGCACTAACTTAAATATCAGGGTGTTATCTATACTTCTTTTCCCTACAGTAAATTAACGCTATCTTGCTTATAAGGACGTATTGACTGATTGTGAGAGGTATGCTAAAATTAATCTGATTATAAATTTAATATGGAAATAATCTTCAGGGCAGGGTGCAATTCCCGACCGGCGGTAATGTGGTTTGACCATTAGCCCGCGAGCCAGTTTTTGGCAGACTTGGTTAGATTCCAAGGCCGACAGTATAGTCTGGATGGGAGAAGATGATGTTTTATAAGGTGTTTATATCCCTGGGATTATTTCCAGGGATTTTAATTTTGGGGGGATATTATGAATAATAGGAAAACAAATATTGTTGTATTGGTTGGAGTGCTTTCAGCACTGGCTTTTGTATTGTACTTTCTAGAGTTCCCTTTGGCGTTTCTTTTTCCGGCTTTTTTAAAAATTGATTTCAGCGATGTGCCTGCAATACTTGGAGGCATTGCTGCAGGTCCTTTGGTAGGTACTGCCATTGAATTAATTAAAAACATACTCCATTTTTTGCTGATAAGTAAGGAACCCATGGCTTCAGGAGAAATTGCAAATTTCTTTGCCGGAACAAGCTTTCTTATTCCGGTTGCTATTATGATTAGATCCAGGGAGAAATTTTCCAAATGGCCCTATTTTATATTGCCGTATGTTGTGGCTACTTTAATAAGTACAACCATAATCAATATAATTAATTATTTTGTTACATTACCACTATACGGGTTGGAAAGTGAAGCAAGACTGCCTATGATAATAAGTTCTCTGATTCCGTTTAATATTTTAAAAGGTATACTTGTTTCAGCGGTAACAATACTATTATATAGCAAACTTAAAGGTTTTATAAGTAAATACGTCAGATAGCGAGATTTATCCTGCCCTCCATTGACAAACTTCTGTCATAAATATACAATTTATCTAAAATAATAGATTTTTATGGAAAGGAAATAGAACAATGGCATTTGCTATAAATGACAGAGTTACCTGGGTGGGTAAAATAGACTGGGAGCTCAGAAGATTCCATGGAGATGAATACTCTACATTCAGAGGATCTTCCTATAACTCCTATCTTATCAGGGATGAAAAAACAGTTCTTATTGATACTGTTTGGAAACCCCATGCAAAAGAGTTTGTGGAAAATCTGAAAAAGGAAATAGACTTAGATAAAATAGATTACATTATTGCAAATCATGGAGAGATTGACCATAGTGGTGCGCTGCCTGAGCTTATGAGGGAAATACCGGATACCCCTATTTATTGCACAAAAAATGCAATAACATCCATAAAAGGCCATTATCATGAAGACTGGAATTTTGTGCCTGTTAAGACCGGAGACACCTTGGATATAGGAAAAAATAAGCTTATTTTTATAGAAGCAAGGATGCTCCATTGGCCAGATTCCATGATGACCTACATGACCGGCGACAATATTTTGTTCAGTAACGATGCATTCGGGCAGCACTATTCTTCAGCATTGATGTATAATGACCTGGTGGACACTGCGGAACTATATCAGGAAGCGCTTAAGTATTATGCAAATATTCTTACACCATTTAGTACATTGGTTATCAGAAAAATTGAAGAGATTTTAGCGCTTAATTTTCCTGTAGACATGATTTGTCCAAGCCATGGGATAATCTGGAGAGACAATCCTTTGCAGATTGTGGAAAAATATAAGGAATGGGCCGGAAACTACTCGGAAAATCAGATAAGCATAGTATATGACACCATGTGGGAAGGAACTTCAAGGATGGCCTATGCCATTGCTGAAGGGATTAAAGAAGTAAATCCCGGGTTAAATATTAAATTATTTAACTCTTCTAAGACAGATAAGAATGTAATAATTACCGAGGTTTTTAAATCAAAGGCATTACTGTTAGGCTCATCAACAGTAAATAAAGGAATACTGTCTTCAGTTGCAGCGGTACTTGAGATGATAACAGGCTGCGGTTTTAAAGGAAAGAAAGCTGCTGCCTTTGGATGTTACGGCTGGAGTGGAGAGTCAGTTGGGATAATAGAAGCAGGGCTTAAGAAAGCCGGATTTGAAATTATCTGCGGCGGAATAAAAGCATTATGGAATCCGGACGAGGAAGCTCTTGAGAATTGCAGGAATATGGGAAGAGAGATTGGAAAGAAAATATAACGATTGAATTTATCTATACTAAGAGATAGCAAGAGTACTCCTATTCTCAGCATGATGGGAGTATTCTTGCTATTTATTTGTAAAAATATGAAACAGTTCAGAAACATCCAGTGCCAAGCCGTCAAATATAAATGATTGCGCAGCTTCTTCTTTTTTAAAAAACTTATATCTTTCAATTTCATAGTTTGCAAATGTATAAATAACAATATGTTCCTGTATTGGGTCAATAATCCAGTATTCTTTTACACCAGACAACATATAAGTATTTAGCTTTTCAACCATATCCTTACTTCGTGTGCTATCTGATAGTATTTCAACAACCAGGGTTGGAGTTCCCATATACTTGCACTTTTCATTAACATTACCATCCACATCACAGGCTACAATCAAATCAGGCTGCATAACATCAGGTTCTTCAATATCTTTTTTTCTAAAATGCACATCAAAGGGTGCAAAAAACACTTCATATTTTTTATCCTTAAAATACTCATTAAGTGCAAGGTATAGCCATCCTAACATCCTCTGATGTCCAATATTCGGAGAAGATAATAGATATATTTCTCCATTAATAAATTCCATTCTGAGATCGCTCTTTTCATAAATTTCCATGAATTCCTCATAAGAGACCTTTTTACCGCCATACTGGCAGTCCAGTGCTCTTTCTCTCAATAGAAAATATTGCTCCATATCTGTTACATAAGGAGTAAGCTTGCAGATTTTCTTACCATTCTTCGTAACAACGACTTCATTTTGTTGTTCAACGAAATCCAGATACTTTCCCAGGTTTTGTTTAAGCTCAGTTGCTGTTATTACAACATTTTCCTTATAATTAACAGGTTTCATTCAACCACCCCAAAAGCATTATATCATATCGTACATATTATTGGTAATAATATGTACAAATAATGCGATAATTTTGTGTGTTTTTGGTACAATGAAAACCGAGCGTTCCGGAACTTAAAAAACCCCGCATAAAATGGAAAAACTCCATTGCGAGCACCCCTGAAAAATAATACCCTTTTAGGTGTCGAATCTATTTAGCCCCCTAGAACCTTTGGAGAAAATGCACGAATATGTTAGTATTGAAGTAGGGGGTAATGAGAGTGACAAAAAATCAGTACAGTGATGAATTTAAAGAACAAATTATAAAAGAATGTCA
>DULL01000039.1 GCA_012840395.1 Clostridiaceae bacterium
ACCTCATTTGAAAAAGTAAATTCCACCCCGAAATCATAGACAGCGGAATTAAGTTTTACGAATCTGTGGGGATACAGAAAGCGGAAATTACTTTTACAAGATTATGCTATTACTTTAGCTGGATGTTCTCCTTTCAAATAGTTACGATATATGTATGGTGGTGCCTCTGAAGGAGGTACACATATGCACAAACATCTGACTCAGGATGAAAGGAACATAATTGAGCAAAGTTTGATCCGCAAAGAATCATTTAAGAGCATAGCTCGCAAACTCGGGAAGGATCCGACTACCATAGCCAAGGAAGTAAAAAATCACATCCAATTTCGGCAAACCGGATGCTATGGAAGAGTGTTCAATGACTGCAAGCATCGTATCGGCTGTCCTGTCATGCATCTTTGTGGCAACTTGCGTTGTAAACGTTATTGCCAATTTTGCGGTTCCTATGCGTGTTCTTCACTGTGTCATGAGTATCAACAGGAGATTTGCAGCAAGCTGTCAAAACCGCCTTATGTTTGCAATGGTTGCGAACGCAGATTATCCTGCACATTAGAAAAGAGAGTTTATTCTGCAACACATGCACAGAGAGAATACGAGACTGTACGCTCCGAGAGCCGCCAAGGTCTACAGATCACTGAGGATGAGGCGATAAGACTAGATTCCATTATCAGCCCTTTGCTCATGAAAGGTCAGTCGCTCCATCACATATGCATCAACCATGCTAATGAGATTATGTTCGATGAACGCACACTCTATAACTATGTGGACATGGGGATCTTTACAGCAAGGAATATCGATATGCCAAGAGTCGTACGTATGGGTAAGCGCAGAAAGCTCAAAGACCGGCTTAAGGTGGATAAGAAATGCCGGATAGGTCGAACTTATCAGGACTTTCTTAAATTCAAGCACGAACATCCGGATATTCCTGTGGTTGAAATGGACACGGTTGAGGGAAGGATAGGTGGAAAAGTCATACTGACACTTCATTTCACTGTTCCACAGCTTATGCTCGCCTTCATCAGAAACGCTAATACTTCCCAGTCTGTCATTGATATCTTCGACCGTCTTTACCTGCAACTTGGGCCGGATACTTTCCGCAAGCTGTTTCCGGTACTGCTTTGTGACAACGGCAGTGAGTTCTCCAATCCCTCAGCTGTTGAATTTGATTCACATGGACAACGCAGAACCCAGGTGTTCTACTGTGACCCACAAGCGCCTTACCAGAGAGGTGCGGCTGAGAACAACCATGCATTGATCCGGCGGATTATCCCCAAAGGCAGCTCTCTTGATCATTTAACCCAGCAGGACATTACTCTTATCATGAACCATATCAACTCATACAGTCGGTTGAATCTAGGGGATAAGCCCCCTTATTGGGCCTTTGCAACACTCTACGGAGAAGATCTATTAAGAAGGATGAATGTAGACCTTATCCCATCTGATAAGGTTACCCTACATCCATCCCTTCTTAAAAAATAGTATTTAATCCAGAGGCACCACCAGCCACAATTACATAAACACATACCCAAAAGGGTGGAAATTACTCTTGCAAAAAAGTCAGCTAATCTCCATACCCCTGTTTTGCTATACTCTAAAAAGGACTGGTTTTGCTACTCTTTCCTATATTTTAACCTATTTTTTACAGAAAAACATCAAAAACATGTCCGAATAAACTAATCCAAAACTATTCAAATCGCTTATCCTGCTTGACAATACAGCCTACGTGGAATTTACTTCTGCAAAGTGGAAATTATCTTTTCAATTGACCGTTTATATTTATATGTATACATAATTATTGAATTTTTATTTGTCATTGAAAAAAAGTACTATTAGGTATAGTATAATATAAATATGTAGATTATTATTAATAATTATTTTGTCTTTTTTCGGAGGATATGATGAAACTAGGGAAAGGACCCGGATCATTGAGAGACTTTCGTTTTTACATAATAACTTCATTAAAATTTTTTGAATTAAAAGATGAATATCTTACTCCAATCATATTTACTATCAGTTTGTTAATAAGTTTTTCAAGCGCTTTTCTGCCAGTGGATTTTGATATTACCGCTCCCGCTGGTATATTTTATAATATATTGACTACTGTAATTATGTATTTAATTACATCCATATATTTATCTGCATATATTAGAGAATTAAAAAATGAGGAATATAATTTGGGCATATGCACAAAGCTTGTCCTAAAGAGGATATTTAAGATTTTGGTTGCTTTAATCATTTACATACTGTCAATTGCCATGGGTGCTGTACTTTTAGTTGTTCCTGGAATCATCTTATATTTAATGTTTATTTTCAATGCTTGCTTAATCATAGACACTAATGAACCGTTGATAGCTTCTTTTACTTTAAGTAAACGGCTGACAGACGGTAAAAAAACATATATATTTTCTTTAATGCTGTTATTTAATTTGTTGCTGTTTATGCCGGTTAGTTTTACGTTTTTAGCTGCTATGTCTTCAAACAGCAATTTAATTTTTAATTTTATAACATCTTTTGTATCTGTTATAGTTAATATTATGCAACAAAGAATGATTGCTCTTATGTATGTTGATCTTAGATACGGTATAAATAGTAACAGAAAAATTGAATATGAGATTTAAACTTATAAAATATACCGATAAGATCAATATTCCATACTTAAAATAAAGGAGGGCTTTAAAATCATGAGTAACGAAATTAATGGTAAAAGACAAATGCTGAGGTATGTAGGAGACATTTCACAACTTTTTGGTGTAAAGGAGTATACACTTCGCGGAGGCAAAGCTGAAGGTGTAAGAGCGATAGATGTTCGGAACGGATCAGGTCTTGAGTTTACAATAGTGGCTGACAGGGCCATGGACATTTCAAATTTGTCATACAAGGGTGTAAATTTCAGCTTCATATCAAAAACCGGAGTGGTAGCACCCCAGTATTTTGAAGAACCGGGTATAGGCTTTGCAAGAAGCTTTTTCGCAGGTTTTTTAACTACTTGTGGATTATCAAATGTAGGTGCTCCCTGCGTAGATAATGGTATGGCATATGGAGCTCATGGCCGTATATCCAATATACCTGCTGAACAGGTCTACGCTGGAGTTGAATGGGAAAAAGAATTGCCGCTTATGAAAATAAAAGGACAAATGAGAGAGGCAAGGCTTGTAGGAGAGAACTTATACCTTAATAGAGAATATATATGCAAATATGGAGAAAATAAATTTTACATCAATGATGTTGTTGAAAACTATGGGTTCAGAAAAGAACCATTAATGATACTGTACCACTTTAATCTCGGATATCCTCTTTTAAGCCCGGATTCATACTTTGTTGCGCCAAGTGAAGATATTATTCCTAAAAATGATGATGCTGCTGCAGGAATAAAAGATCATAATAAGTTCCATGATCCTGTCCAGGGTTACAGAGAACAGGTATTCTACCACAAACTTAAATCTGATCCGGATGGAAAAACATTTGCTGCATTGATTAATTCTGTTCTTGAATTGGGTGTGGTTATAAGATTTAATACAAAGCAGCTTAATAAGCTGACACAGTGGAAGATGATGGCTGAAGGAGATTATGTACTGGGTATTGAGCCTTGCAACTGTTTTGGAGACGGAAGGGCAAAGGCTAGAGAAACCGGAACATTGGAGTTCATTGACCCTGGAGAAAAGAGAACCTTCAATTTGGAAGTTGAAGTGCTGGAAGGAATGGAAAATATCAGAAAATTTGAAGAGGCTTGTTACAAAAAGGCCTGATATAATTCAAATAAAAAAATTAATTAATATATTGGTTAAGCAACAATTTATTAGGTAATATTTGAACATAAAATATTTAATAAACCGGACCAAATGTTCAAAATCTTGTTATATCAATAATAGTAAGCTTTTTTGTAATAATTTTTAAGTAAAAAAGTTGAGCGCATATTAATACTGACGCTCAACTTTTTTTGTTGATAAATAATGATTCTTTATATATGGAGGAGATATAGAAAATGAAATTTAATATTTGAAAAATATCAAAAAATGAAAGATAATACTTTAAAACCTGCAAATATATGCTATAATTATTTATTATTTAACAATGTCAGTGTCAGTAATGATTTGCAACAAGCACAGATACTAGGACATGAGACATTATATTTTTTCTTAGGAGAAAAAAGTATGAGCAAAGTTTACAACCCGTATGCAAATATGCTAGAAGTTTTAGAAAATGCTGCAAAAAAATTGGGATTACATGAAAATGAATATGCAGAACTAAAGTACCCTGAAAGAGAATTAAAGGTATCGCTGCCTGTAAAAATGGATGATGGCAGTATTAAAGTATTCGAAGGTTACAGGGTTCAGCATTCCACGGTTAGAGGTCCCGCAAAAGGTGGAATCCGCTATTTCCATGATGTTAACAGCGATGAAGTAAGAGCATTGGCCGCCTGGATGTCACTGAAATGTGCTGTAGTTGATGTACCTTATGGCGGTGCAAAAGGAGGTATAAAAGTTAATCCTCGTGAACTTTCGAAAGGTGAATTGGAGAGACTTACAAGGAAATATACTTCGGCTATTTCACCGATAATTGGACCTTATAAGGATATACCCGCTCCAGATGTTGGAACAAATGCTGAGGTTATGGGCTGGATAATGGATACTTACAGTGCCATAACCGGTGAAGATTCAAAGGGAGTAGTGACAGGAAAGCCAATTGAACTCGGGGGCTCTTTAGGGAGAAAAGAAGCTACCGGAAGAGGAGTTATGTTTGCAATACTGGAAATCCTTGAAAAACTTGGTATTGAAACAAAAGGAACAAAGGTAGCTGTACAGGGAATAGGTAATGTAGGAATTTACGCTGCAAAACTTTTATACAAAGAAGGTTTTAAGATTGTAGCTATAAGTGGTTCAACTGGAGGCATATATAATGAAAATGGCCTTGATATTGATGAATTGGAAAGCAAAATTGATAAAGTCAGCAGAGAAGAATTATTTAACGAATTTGTAGCAAAAGGTGCAAAATATATAACTAATGAAGAACTACTTTTATGTGATGCGGATATTCTTATTCCAGCTGCTCTGGAAAACCAGATAAATGAAGAAATTGCTTTCAAGCTTAAAGCAAAGATAATAGCTGAAGGAGCAAATGGCCCAACAACCATTGAAGCTGATAAAATACTTGAAGAAAGAGGAATAAAGGTTATTCCTGATATTCTTGCCAATGCAGGTGGAGTAGTAGTATCATATTTCGAATGGGTGCAGAATCTCCAGCACTTATACTGGGATGAGGATGAAGTAAATAACAAGCTTCATAAAGTGATGAAAAAAGCATTCAATGAAGTATGGAACATGGCTGAAGAAAAGAACACCTCATTAAGAATGGCAGCTTACATGGTTGCAATTGACAGGATTGTGAAGGCGAAGAAATACCGTGGAGTTTTTCTGTAAGGTGAAAGGTGGACGCGGGAATATGTCCCGTGTCCCACTTTTTTACTGGAGTTGGAAAAAACGCGGGACGCTGGGCAGGATTCCTGAAAGCGGTTTATTAATTCTTTTTTTCCTTAATTTTTTTTTGAAATTCGCTAGGCGAAAATCCCTTGACTTTCTTAAAGGTTTTTGAAAACAGCAGCTGATCTTCATAACCTACAGAATGGGATATACCGCATATGCTAAGACTGCTATACTCCATTAATTCACAAGCCTTTTCTATGCGAAATTTAATCAGGTATTCCTGTGGAGAAAGGGAAATTGTATTTTTAAAGATAGAATAAAGATAGCTTCTATCAAGGCCGACATATTTTGAAATTTCATCTATGGTTATTTTTCTTGAATAATTCATGGCTATGTATTCAACAGCTTTTTTTACATAAAGTTCTTTTTTGTCTTTTCTATAATTGGTATTGTCAGGAGCATATTCTATAAGGCAGGACAAGAATTCATAGAGAAGTCCAAGGAGCATTATTTCCCTGCTTTTTGAAAGTGTTTTAGTTTCAATCATTCGCTTCAGGCAATCTTCAAGAGTGTTATCCCTTTCGTATCTAAAAACAGGATTATCTAAGGTTAGATTTGCCTGTTTTAAATAAGATTCTGCCTTTATACCATGAAAACCCACCCAGGAATATATCCAGGGATTATTATTATCAGCACGGTAACAAACAACGGTATGAGGGCAGATAAGAAAACCGTCATATTTTTTTAGATCATATTTTTTGCCATTAACAATATAGGTTCCGCATCCTTCAAGAATATAATGTATAATATAGTGATCCCTGACAGCAGGTCCCCATGTGTATCCGGGAGAGCATTCCTCAATCCCACATCGATACATATTTAAATCAGTATGAGAGGGATTATTGATATAGAATTTTTCAATCATATGTGCACCATACCAATCTATATAATATTACATATAAAACATTATAACATAAAGTGATAACAAATTGCCATTTACTACATAACCTTGTTTTGCTTAAATATATAACATGATGATATTAATATCTCGCAAATAGCAATAAGTGAGAACACTGAGAATATTAGTTTTTATAATAAAAAATTGAACTATTATGTTAATTATATACGACTAATACATTAGTGAGTGTTTTTAATTTATGTAAATATATCCTGGGGGAAGTGCTATGTCAGAATTGCGCTGGAATCCATTAATTAAAGATTGGGTAATGATTGCATCCAACCGTCAGGACAGGCCTCAGATGCCAAAAGACTGGTGCCCTTTTTGTCCTGGATCAGGAAAGGTTCCGGATGATTATGATGTATACAAGTATGATAATGATTTTCCGGTTCTTACACTAAATCCTTCTGAACCTCATAATACGGCTTCTAAATTTTATAAAACAAGAAAAGCCTATGGAAAATGTGAAGTGATTCTATATTCACCTAATCACAAGGCCACTCTTCCTGAATTGCAGCTGGATCAGATAAAAAAGCTTGTGGATTTATGGGCTCACAGGTTTGAGGATTTAATGAAAGATCAGCAGATAAAGTATATTTTTATATTTGAAAACAGGGGAGAAATTGTAGGAGTTACAATGCCTCACCCTCACGGACAGATTTATGCTTATCCCTTTATACCAAAGAGGATCCAGTTAGAATTGGATTCATCAATTGAATACTATCAAACAAATGGAAACTGCCTGTTTTGTGATATAATCAAGGAGGAGGTAAATTCCGGAAAGAGAGTTATATTTGAAAATGAGGATTTTATTGTATTTCTTCCTTTTTTTACTGAATATCCTTATGGTGTATATATTGGAAGTAAAAATCATAAGCCAAACCTTTTGCAATTTAATGAAGCTGAAAGAATGAATCTGGCAAGAGTTATTAAAGAAACAGCTGGAACCTTTGATTCACTTTTTGATTATCAGTTTCCATATATGATGTGTATTCATCAAGAACCTGTAAATAGTGGCGACCTAAGTAAGTACTGTCATTTTCATATAGAATTCTTCCCGCCTATGCGTTCAAGGAATATGCAAAAGTTTAATGCTTCCAGTGAAACTGGTGCATGGGCTCATGCAAATCCTACCATACCTGAGGAAAAGGCAGAAGAATTGCGTAAGGCATATAAAAAATACATACAAAGACATGTGTAAGTTTATAACATAAATTAATAATAAAAAAGGGAAAGTAGCTTTTTACAGAATCAAAATAGTATAACTAATATCAAACTGCATTAACCATGTCTTCGACAGTAGTCATAAGAAAGAGGAAAGACAGGATAATTAATTTACGGGCCACTGACCTTGAAGGAGTACTGGTCAGTGCGCCACTGGACGAACTTGAAGATTACAAAAACTTAAAGTGGGGTAATTATCAACTGGGTGTAGCCAGTGAACTGCAAAAAGCCGGATATAAACTCACCGGCTGTGATATGCTGTTTCATGATACAGTACCACTAGGAAGCGGCTTGTCTTCTTCTGCCGCAATAGAGCTGGCTACTGCTATAGCTTTGGTAACACTCAGCAATGAAGAAAATAACATAAGGGAAGAAATTGATAAGATAAAGCTTGCTAAAATATGCCAGGATGCAGAGCATAATTTTATTGGAGTAAAATGCGGCATAATGGATCAGTTTGCTTCAGCTATGGGAAAATCAAATCATGCAATATTACTGGATTGCAGAAGTCTGTTCTACAGGCTTGTGCCATTTTCCCTGAAAGGTTATAAGATAGTAATTTCAAACACTATGAAAAAGAGAAGCCTTGCGGCAATCAAATATAACGAAAGAAGAAGTGAATGTGAGGAAGGCCTGGAGATTCTAAAGAAATACATACCAGGGATCACCTGCCTTGGAGACATTACAATTAAGCAGTTTGAGGATTATAAACATTTAATAGATAATGTCACAGTAAGAAGAAGAGTTGAACATGTCATTTATGAAAATGACAGGGTGCTTATGGCTGTTCAGGCTCTTGAACAAGGTAATCCTGAAAAATTTGGTTCTCTCATGATTCAATCCCATGATTCTTTAAGGGATCTTTATGAAGTAACAGGAGAAGAACTGGATTGCTTAAAGGAGGCAGCTCTTGCTGTAGAAGGAGTACTGGGCTCCAGGATGACTGGCGCTGGATTTGGAGGATGTACAATAAGTGTAGTTAAGAATAGTGCTGTAGAAACATTTTTAGAACAGGTTGGCAAGAGGTATTTTGAAAAAACAGGCTTAAAAGCCGAATTCTATATTTCAGAGATTGGCGATGGCGCAAGGGAAATAAAATGTTAAATTGCATCACTAAAATGCACATTGCCAAAAGTAAAAATACATGTTATAATACAAAATGCAAAGTGTGTGTGGGCGTTTAACTCAGCTGGTAGAGTGTCATCTTGACGTGGTGAAAGTCATAGGTTCGAGTCCTATAACGCCCACCAACTTAAATGAGGGAGAAATAATCTCCCTCATTTAAGTTTAATCTCAATATTTTAATGTATTTTTTCAAGAGTAATATGTAATAATAGTTCTTCGAATTTCGCAGAAAATAAGTTAATAAATCTTTTGGTTCATTTTTTATTTTAATCATCAAAGAAGCAAAAATAAAAAAGGAGAATTACTAAATGATCCCTCGCCCGAGCATTCAAAACCTCACTATGAATGAGATGTATATGTAAACGGAAACCACGCCGGTTATCACAATGGTGGCTATTCATCTTTCAAATTTGATGTTACAAAACTTGTACATCCTGGTGAAAATATCATTACTGTGAATGCACGGGATGATGAAAAAAACCCCATGATTCCCAGCGGAAAGCAATCCAGTAATTTCCGTTCACATGGCTGCTACTACAATCGGACTACTGGAATCTGGCAAACTGTATGGCTGGAATTTACTCCCAAAGACTTTATAAAGGACTTCAGGTTTGATACCAATATTGAAACTGGTACACTGGTTGTAACGGCAAATCTGGAAGGCAAGGAGGATTTGAGTGTTGAAGCTTTTTATGAGGGTAGACCTATGGGGAGTGCTTCGATGAACAATGCGGCTTCTTATAAACGATAAATCCGTTTTCCTTCGTTTAATCCTTGACCAGGGTTTCTATCCTGATGGAATACAGCACATACCTGATGAGCGCCAGACAAGAGCAAGATTGTCTTCATTATTAAAGAATTTCATGACGGTGTTTCGCTTGGAGACAAAATGAAATCTATTGGTGCTCTTTTATCTTTAAGTGCCAAAAAGCCCTGGGGCGTTGTGGAGTATGAAAGTTTGGGAAACTGGAAACTGATAAGTAATGGTAAAGTTGCAGGAAGAACTTTTAACAGCAGAACCATAATAATTTTTGACGAAAAAGACAAGGGATATATTTTTACATGGGATTCTGGAATACAGAGAATAAATCTTCTTGGCCATAAGATAAGAAATGTTTCACCAGCTCCTGTTGGACTTCATATAGAGGATGACTATGTTACAGCTGAATGGGAAGCTGGAAAGATCTACGAGTTACATCTTTAAGGAGAGTAACTGAGTATTGTTGAAACTTTAGTTAGTTACATGAGTATAAGCTAAAAATTGAGCGATGGTCGAAATAGTTGGAGAGGAATCTGGAACCATATGATGAATCAGAAAAATAATTCAGACTATAATATGAATGAAGTGAATGTTTTACTAAAAGAAATTGAAAACAACATAGGACAAGGCATATATGACATATCCTTTGCTGTAAATATCAGGGAACATGGAATTAGACTTACTAAAGAGGATTTTAATTTGTCTGCGGACAAAATACAGGACGGGCTAATCTCTTTTGCGGGAAGATGTAGAGATATAATATAGGAGAAGAAAAGGATTATTTCTTGGAACAAGGATACCTCAGAGTAATATACACAATTACGAACTCTCTTTTAATGAAAATGAAGTAATCAGTTTAAAATGCATCACAAGTTTTCCTTTTTCACTATCCGGGAAAGATAAGATTCATTCTGAAATTACCTGGATTTGTGGAAGTCTGGATGTTAATGGGGCATTTAATTCATATGCATCGTTCATACCTGAACTTTCCGGAAATCCTAAGCCAATAATAGGATGGAACAGCTGGGATTATTATTACTTTACTATTTCATTGGATGCACTTGTGGAAAATATTGAAGAAATAAAAAAAGATCCCATATTGTCAGAAAAAATAAAGTATATTGTAATTGATGATGGTTGGGAGCATATGCCGGGAGAGTGGAAACTTAACTACAGGGTGGTAAAATATCCACAGAAATTTTATTATGAACCTGGCGTTATAAAAAAGCAGCTTATACATGGCTGCTTTCATTCTATTTTTATTATTTTATTATGATAGTGATCTTCCAAAGGAAGCTCTTCTTATAAGTATATTCAGAGAAAGGCTTACATATTAAATTAAGCTATTGGGAATGTTAAGTCTATTTACAATATACCTTAAAAAATATAGAATAGTTATTAAAGTTTTATAACTCTGGAATGCGAAGTTATTAAGTCAGTTATATTTTTATAGCTTTACAATTAAAAACCAAAGGAAGTGTTTATATCATGAGTAACGAATATTTTAAACATCTTTTCGAGGCGTCAGATAAACATCGTGATATGGTCTTAGCTGCAGAGAGGTTCATCTGGCAGAATCCCGAAACAGGTTACAGAGAATGGAAGACTTCAGCTTATCTGGAAAAAGAATTTACCAAGTTGGGTTATACTTTGAAAAAAGCAGGCAATATTCCAGGCTTTTATACTGACATTTATACAGGAAAGCCTGGACCTACGGTACTTGTATTTGGAGAATTGGATTCACTGATATGCCGCGACCATCCTGAGGCAGATCCTGAAACGGGTGCTGTTCATTCCTGCGGACATAATGCACAGTGTGCTGCATTGCTGGGAGTAGCAGCTGCCTTAAGAGCTAATGGTGCACTGGACGGCCTTTGTGGCACTATAAGATTATGTGCTGTTCCCGCAGAGGAACTTATCGAACTGGGATATCGTGAAGAGTTGAGAAGACAAGGCATAATAAAGTATTTTGGGGGTAAAGTTGAGTTTTTATACCGGGGATATTTTGACGATGTTGATTTGGCATTGATGGTACATACCAGTAATCTTTCAAAGAAATTTTTGTCCCGGAAGGGAAGCATAGGCTGTATAACAAAAACAATTATTTATAGAGGTAAGGCAGCTCACGCAGGAGGGGCCCCTCAAAATGGCATAAACGCTCTTTATGCTGCAACACTTGGCCTGCAGGCAATAAATTCCATCAGGGAAACATTCATTGATAATGATCATATACGTGTTCATCCTATTATAACAAAGGGTGGAAACGCAGTTAATGCAATCCCAAATGAAGTTGTTCTGGAAAGCTATATTCGAGGTTTGACAATAGATGCTATTTTGAACGTAAATAAAAAAGTAAACCGTGCCCTTGCCGGGGCAGCAGTGTGCATAGGTGCAAAAGTTGAAATTATTGACCGCCCGGGTTATATGCCGCTTATAAATGATGAAAACCTTAAAAGTATCGCAGAAGAGGCAATGAGTGCAGTTGTTCCCAAGAATGAAATTAGCATAGTAGATGAAATCGGAACAGGATGTACGGATATGGGAGATATATCTGCAGTTATGCCTGCAGTTCATCCGTATGCTGCCGGTGCTTCAGGACAAGGCCATGGCAACGATTATTTCATAACAGACCCGGAGCTGGCTTGTATGAATTCAGCAAAAATGCAGCTTGCCATGCTGAAGATTCTTCTTTCCAATAATGCTGAGAAAGCTAAAGAAGTTATAGCCAAGAAGAATCCTCCCTTTAAATCCTATGCTGAATATTTTAAAGTGCTGGATCAAATTTTCCAGGATAAAGATGCCGTAACTTACAATGAGGATGAAACAATTTTGATATCATAAGAGAAAACTTATCTGCTCATGGATTTGGCAGAGGTCTTTATAGAAGCAGGAGACATATTGTTATTTGGTTAAAGGCTGATAAATTTCAGCCTTTTATTTTTTTATTTGATATGATAGTATATCTAGCAGTAATTATGATGGAATATCTTACTATAATGTGCATGATGAGTCAGTTAAGTATTGAAACTTTGGAGGTTTTACAAAGGATGATTTTATCTGATAAATGGAAAGACTATGAACTTATTGATGCAGGAGACGGTGAGAAACTAGAACGATGGGGAAAATACTTATTAAGACGGCCTGAACCTCAGGCTATATGGCCAATAAAAGATAGCGGGGGACGGTGGGAAAAGATTCATGCCCACTATCATAGAAGCGAAAGCGGAGGAGGAAAGTGGGAATATAAAACTTCTATTCCTGAAAAATGGATTATAAAGTACGGTAATTTGTCTTTCTATATAGAACCAACCGGTTTCAAACATACAGGACTATTCCCGGAGCAGGCTTCTAATTGGGATTGGATTGAAGATATAATTAAGAATTCAGAAAGGAAAATAAATGTATTGAACCTTTTTGCCTATACCGGAGGTGCAACAGTGGCAGCAGCCCATGCTGGTGCCGATGTATGCCATGTTGATGCGGCCAAAGGTATGGTAAGCAGGGCAAAGGAGAATCTTAATTTATCCGGATTATCGGACAGACATGTAAGGTTTATTGTAGATGATGTAGTTAAATTTGTAAAAAGGGAAATAAGAAGAGGCAATAAATACGATGGTATTATAATGGATCCTCCTTCATATGGCAGGGGACCAAAAGGAGAATTGTGGAAGATTGAGGATGAGCTTTATGGTTTAATAGAACTATGTATGGAGGTTATGTCAAATAAACCTTTATTCTTCCTGGTTAATTCATATACCTCCAGTATCTCCCCTACGGTGATAAAAAATATATTGTTAATGACTGTAAAAAAGAAATACGGCGGAAAAGTTGTATCAGATGAACTGGGATTACCTGTTACATCTACGGGACTTGTGCTACCCTGTGGAATTACTGCAAGATGGTACATTTAAAACTGTAAATGTATGTTTCAGGGGGAATTGGTTTGAATATTAAAATCATATATGAAGATAATCATTTACTTGTAGTTGAAAAACCTGTCAATATGCTTTCTCAGGAGGATGAAACAGGAGATCCCGATATACTGAGTATATTAAAACAAGATATAAAAATAAGGTATAACAAACCTGGTAATGTATATCTCGGACTTGTTCACAGACTGGACAGGCCGGTAGGGGGTGCAATGGTATTTGCCAAGACTTCCAAGGCAGCTTCTAGATTATCGGAACAGATAAGGACAGGCAAGTTTATGAAGTATTATCTTGCAGTAATAAACGGAAGACCGGATAAGGAGAAAGACAGGCTGGAAGACTATCTTGTCAAAGATAAAGCAAAAAATATTGTTTATGTAGTTGATAAAGAGAATAAAGAAGGAAAAAAAGCAGTCCTGGAATATAAAGTTTTTGAATGTAAATATGCTCTTAGCCTCGTTGAAATTAAGCTTCTAACAGGGCGTCCCCATCAGATAAGAGTGCAATTTGCAAATATGGGACATCCTCTCTATGGAGATCAGAAATATGGAAATGAGGAAACCCAGCAAAAAAGGCAAATTGCTTTGTGGTCAAACAAGATTATTCTGCAACATCCTACCACTAAGGAGGAAATGGAATTTACAAGCTTTCCGCCTGAAGAAAGCCCATGGAACTTATTTGACAAACTTACCTCACAAAAAATTTAACACTGGAAATAAAGGGAGAGGTCAATATGTGGCAACCTGATATGCCTTTTGAAAATATATTTCTTACTACAATTGTTGCACTTATACCAATAATCTGGATTTTTTTCGGCATGCTGAAACTACATATGCCATCACAATATGCTGGCATAACTTCTTTAGTTTTTTGTGCAGCAATTGCTGCATTAGTATGGAAAATGCCTGCAAAACACATAATAGAATCAGTGATAGAGGGTATTGCAGTAGCTTTATGGCCCATTATATGGGTTATATTTACTGCCATTTTTACATATAACTTGTCAATAGCAAGCGGCTCTATGAATATTATCAGTAGGATGCTTTCAAGTATTTCAGAGGATATAAGGGTGCAAGCATTAATTATAGCTTTTGCCTTCGGAGGCTTTCTTGAGGCTGCTGCAGGTTTTGGAACTGCTGTTGCAATACCCGCCAGCATATTAATAGCTTTGGGATTTCAGCCCATGAAAGCTACAATCATATCTCTTGCTGCCCTGGTCATATGGGCAAAGCTATTTCCTGTTAAAAAGCCATTGACTTTTAATAAGGAAATTAAAACCTTCCAGTCTAATAATAATCCAGTTAGTTTCAATGAGGGAATAAAAGCTTGGAGTCCCTATATATTTATTCTTGTTTTGGTTTTGGCAACAAGACTAGTACCAGCACTGGGATTTCTAAGTAAATATCCTTTTGAAATAACTTTACGATTTTACTCTGGAGCAGGTGGGAAGCCTGTATCATTTCCTCTATTAACATCGCCTGGTTCAATAATAATTATTTCTGCAGTTCTTGGAGGACTACTGCAGGGAGTTCCAATTAAAGAAATGCTCTCAGTGGCAATGAAGACTCTCAGGCAAACGTCAAATACAGTATTAACAGTTACATCGATAGTATCTCTTGCCAAACTTATGGGGTATAGCGGTATGAGCTCTGTGGTTGCTTCAAGTTTATCAATATTAACTGGGCGGTTTTTTCCTTTAATATCTCCTGCAATGGGAGCTCTGGGAACTTTTATTACAGGAAGTGATACATCCTCCAATGTTCTGTTTGGGGAACTCCAAAAGCAAACAGCCATCAGGATAAATGCCAATGCAGGGTGGATAACGGCAGCCAATGCAACTGGTGCAACTGCAGGAAAAATGATATCACCTCAGAGTATTGCAATAGCTACTTCATCTACCGGACTTAAGGGCTATGATGGGAAAATTCTTAGAGAAACCATAAAATATGCGCTTATATTTGTTGTGTTATTGGGAATTATTGTTTTTGGATTTCAATATTTTTAATTTCTGCTTTAATCTCTTGTTTATAACCAAACACAAGGTCTTGGATCTTCGAAAGGTTAATGTTACGGCCAAAAGCTTGTAAATATAATAAAATAGATTATAGGCCAGTAGCTTGGTTGTTTAATTTTGATTGCAAAAGTAAAGAAATTAGACTAAAAAAGAAAGGATGCAATAACATTATAACAGAAAGGACATAAAGAAATGGAACGTTATTGGAAATATGCAAAACCATATCTATCAGCATTCATAACAGGGCCGATTCTCATGATCGTGGAGGTTATCGGTGAAGTGGTTATGCCTCTGCTATTGAGCAAAATCATTGATATGGGAATAAACGGGGGCAGGGGTATTTCATATATAATAACAATGGGTATTACAATGGTGGTTACGGCACTATGCATGATGGCAGGTGGAGTAGGAGGAGCCTATTTTGCTATTAAAGCATCCTCAGGTTTTGCAAACAATTTGAGAAAAGACTTGTTTAATAAAATACAGAAATTTTCTTTTAACAATATTGACCAATATAATACTGGTTCTCTGATCACACGATTAACAAATGATATTACCCAGGTTCAGAATATGCTCCAGATGATGTTAAGAATGGCTTTAAGGGCACCCGGGATGCTTATTGGTGCACTTATTATGGCTTTTGTGCTGAATCCCAGGCTTGCATTGGTAATACTCTGTGTAATACCTTTTTTATCAGTTGCAATCTATCTTATATTAAAAATTGCCTTTCCACGGTTTACAAACATGCAAAAGAAGCTGGATGCACTAAATACAGTCACCCAGGAAAATTTAACAAATATAAGGGTTGTAAAATCATTTGTCAGAGAAGGCTTTGAAGAAAAGAAATTTAGAAAAGCCAGTACTGATTTAAAAGAAAACACATTAAGTGCAATGAAAGTTATTATTTTTTCCATGCCTGCTATGACTCTTGCAATGAATATCACGACTTTGGCAGTGGTTTGGTATGGCGGTAATCAGGTTATTATAGGAAGCATGACCTCATGCGTTTTAACTGCATTTGTAAATTATGTTGCCCAGATTCTAATTTCACTCTTGATGGTTTCCATAATTATTCTGAACGGCTCCAGGGCGCTTGCATCCGCAAAACGTATCAATGAGGTTCTTAATACGGATATTGACCTGACAGATGAGTATGCTTTGAATAAGGACCTGGAGGTTCAATATGGTAAAATCGAATTTAGAAATGTTTATTTTAAATACTACAAAAATAATGAAAAATGGGTTCTGGAAAATATCAGTTTTGTAATAAATCCAGGTGAGACTGTCGGTATAATCGGTTCAACAGGAAGCGGCAAGTCAAGCCTTATGCAGCTGATTCCCAGATTATATGATGTAGACGAGGGAGAAGTACTGGTTGACGATGTGAATGTAAAAGATTATTCTCTAAAAGATCTTCGTAATGGAGTTGGCATTGTTCTCCAGAAAAATGTTCTGTTCACTGGTACCATTAAGGATAATCTTAAATGGGGTGATGAAAATGCCAGCAACGATGAGATATATCAGTATGCGGAGAATGCACAAGCTCATGGATTTATTTCTTCATTCGAGAAAGGATATGATACCGAACTCGGACAGGGAGGAGTCAATCTTTCCGGAGGGCAAAAGCAAAGATTGTGTATTGCCAGAGCATTATTGAAAAAACCAAAAATACTGATTCTTGATGACAGTACAAGTGCAGTGGATACTGCAACGGAGGCCAAAATTAGAGAAAGCTTCAGGAATCAGTTAAGAGGTATGACGAAAATCATAATCGCTCAAAGAATTTCTTCAGTAATTAATGCAGATAAGATTATTGTCCTTGATGATGGAAAGATTGCCGGCATGGGTACTCATGCGGAATTGGTGCAAAATTGTGAAGCCTACTCTGAGATATATTACTCACAAATGGACAAAAATGAAACAGAAAAGAAGGTGACAGCATAGTGAGCCATATTAGCGAAGAAAGAAAAGAAGCACTATTACGTAGATATGGAAATAAAACTATAAATAATGCTGCAGGTCCGGGAGGAATAAAAATGCCTGGACCCGGAGGAAGAAGACCGGGTGGTTTCGGAGGGCCTGGAATACAACGTGGTAGCATTGGTGGTGGCAAACCGAAAAATACATCAGCCACAATCAACAGGTTGCTTACCTATATTGGAAGGGACAAGATTAAAATACTGTTTGTTTTTGCCTGTGTATTAGGAAGCAGCTTGACAAGCCTGGCTGGAAGCTATATTTTACGTCCTGTTATTAATAATTTGGTGTCTGCAGACAAAACTGCAGAAGAAAAAATTAATAATTTGATAATTGGTATTCTTACCATGGCAAGCATTTATATGGTCGGTATCGCATGTACTTACCTGCAGCAAAGAATCATGATAGGAGTATCACAGAATGCTTTGTTCAGGATCAGGGAAGATTTATTCCGCAAAATTCAGAAACTTCCATTGAAATATCATGATACACATACTCATGGTGACATTATGAGCCGTTTTACAAATGACCTTGATTCGGTCGGAGAGATGCTTAATCATACCATGACGCAGATTTTTTCAGGCATTCTTACGCTGGCCGGTACAGTTACTCTTATGTTTATAATAAACTGGATTCTGGCAATTATTACTATAGTAACAGTACCACTCTTTGTTTATGTTGGAGGCATGATCGGAAAACAAAGCAGGAAATACTTTATAGCTCAGCAGCAGGCTCTTGGTGCAGTTAATGGATATATTGAAGAAACTATTACAGGTCAGAAGGTAATTAAGGTATTCTGTCATGAGGAAATTGCCATGGAAGAATTCGAACTCCTGAGCGATGATTTGCGTGAAAAACAAATGAAGGCACAATTTTTTGGCGGAATTATGGGACCTGTCATGGGTAATTTAAGCCAGATAAGCTTTGCATTATCAGCTACAATTGGTGGTATCCTGTGCCTTACATCGAATTTTGATATTGGTGGACTTACTATTTTTACAAACTACTCAAGACATTTTTCAAGGCCGATTAGTGAATTATCAATGCAAATGAATACTATATATGCCGCATTGGCAGGAGCTGAGAGGGTATTTGAAGTAATGAATGAGGCACCTGAAACAGCAGATGCATCAGATGCGTTAGAAATCTGTTCAGAAGTAGACCAGATGGAAGGAGCCCAGCCAATTAAAGGAGAAGTAGTGCTTAAGGATGTTACTTTTGGTTATGTTCCTGACAGGACTGTACTGAAACATATTAATGTAACAGCAAAACCCGGCCAGAAAATTGCTTTTGTGGGTTCCACAGGTGCAGGGAAGACAACCATTACAAACCTGATTAACAGGTTTTATGACATTGAAGAGGGAGAGATATTAATTGATGGTATAAATATTAAGAATATCAGGAAGGATTCACTAAGAAGAAATATAGCTATGGTACTCCAGGATACCCATCTCTTTTCTGGTACAGTCAGGGAAAATATCAGATATGGACGCCTTGATGCAACAGATGAGGAAGTGATAGCCGCAGCTAAAATTGCGAGTGCTCACTCCTTTATAGAAAGATTGCCCAATGGTTATGATACTGTACTGGATGGCGATGGTGCTAATTTAAGCCAGGGTGAGCGGCAGCTTCTGAATATAGCACGGGCTGCCATATCAAAAGCTCCTATTCTGATACTGGACGAAGCTACAAGTTCCGTTGATACAAGGACCGAAAAACACATTGAACGTGGTATGGACCAGTTAATGAAGAACAGGACTACCTTTGTGATTGCACACAGGTTATCTACCGTACGCAATGCAGATTTGATTATAGTTCTGGAAAATGGAAAAATATTAGAGCAGGGTACCCATGAAGAACTTCTTGCTTCGGGCGGAAGATACTACCAGCTTCATACCGGTGCAACTGAGCTTGATTAGTAGAAAATTTAATAATGGGTATAAGCAGGATACAAACAAGTTGTGACAGAAAACTTCATTATAAAATCAGGAATTAGATACAAACATGATAAAACAAAATATAAAGGAGGTAAATATAATGGTAGAAATTAATGGAATTCAGGAAGTTTATGAGTTTTTAAAGAAATGTGGAACATATTATTTGGCTACAGTTGAAGGAGACCAGCCAAGAGTAAGGCCTTTTGGAACAGTTGATATTTTTGAAGGAAAACTTTATATCCAGACCGGCAAGTCTAAAGCTGTATCCAGACAGCTACAGGCAAATCCAAAAGCAGAGATTTGTGCTTGTGATGATGGAAAGTGGCTTAGAGTAACTGGTAAGCTTATAAGGGATGACAGGGTAGAGGCCAAAAAGCATTTACTTGATAATTACCCAGAACTTCAATCATTATATTCACCTGAGGATGACAATACGGAGGTTCTTTACTTTGAGGACGCAACAGCAACATTCTATTCATTTTTTGATGAGCCAAGGACGATAGAGTTTTAACAGAAGAATCAGCAATTCATCTCCCATCCTCTGTAGGTGAGAGATGAATTGCTAAATATTTGCTAACCACTTATCTTATTTATTACTGCTTCAACTTCTTCTCTCGACACAGTACTTAAAAAGGAGAATTTATAATTCAATGCCTTTTTCATATACTCTAAAGCTTTATCAGTTTCGCCCTTTTGCTTCAGAAGCAGTCCATAATTATAATAAGCCTCCGGGAATGAGGGATTGGTAGATATAAGCTTTTCATATATTTCCTGAGACTTGTCATAATCGCCCAGAAGAAAATATGTCTGGCCAAGATTATCTTGTATAACTGCATTAGAGCTATTGTATTCATAGGCTTCAAGGTTAAATTCCAATGCCTTATTTAAATCACCTTTTAAGATTAACAAATAACCCAGGCTACCGTAAATGGTAGTTGTTTTGTATTTACTAAAAACCTCTTCAAGCATATTTATAGCTTCATCAAGCTGTCCTTTTTTCCATAAGACCAGTGCCAGATTAGACTTTACATTCATTTTGTCATCATCGGAAAGGATTTTATCCATCTGTTCCATTAATATTTTTTCGGCTTCCTGAATATTTCCGGATTTCAAAAGCAAATAAGCATAGGAAGTGATGGTCGTAGGTTTTGCTCTTCCGCTTTTATATGCTTTATCAAGCCATTTAATGGCTTCTTCCATATTGCCTTTTGAATATCGTATGCTTCCTATAATGGTGTATATTGATGCTTTTCCAATGTAGAGACCATATAAAATATATAAAATAAGTGCAATAATTCCATATAGGAAATACCGCCTGAATAATATAACAATAGCTGCTGCCGGTAAAACAAAATTAATAAGTAATTTCTTAATATTATTATTCATGAAAAAACCTCCGGGAAAATTAATTTTATATATATAATCATCCCATGACTTCACAGTTGAAGCCATAATTTTTCCAAATGCAAAAAAAATTAGTGCACATAGAAATTATAAACTATTGTATTCTTTATTTGCAATGTTAATTGCCACATTCAATACTTATCTCATTAAACTTGACCAATAAATCATCTATGGAGGCATTATTTTTGTCTTTACCTTTCAGGTCCATTACTATTTTACCTTCATGCATCATAAGAAGCCGGTCACCATAGGTCAAGGCATACCTGAGGTTATGTGTCACCATAAGAGTGGTCACACCTTTATCATGAATAATTTTATCTGTTAACTGCATTACAGTTTCTGAGGATTTGGGGTCAAGTGCTGCAGTGTGTTCATCAAGAATAAGAAGTTCAATTTCTGTCATATTGGCTATAACTAAAGCCAGAGCCTGGCGCTGCCCACCTGACAAAGATCCTACTGGTGTATTTAAACGGTTTTCCAAACCCATACCGCAATATTCAAGAAGTGTGCGGTATTCATCTATCCTGCGCCGGTTAATGGCAGCTTTTAGTCCATAAATATCTTTCTTGTTATCAGCAAGTGCCATGTTTTCCAATATTGTTAATTCAGGACATGTTCCCATTTGTGGATTTTGAAAGACTCGTCCTATGAAAGCCGCTCTTTCATGTTCGCTTAATTTGCCTACATCTCTGCCGTTTACATATATATGTCCGCCATCAATTGGTGTAGAACCACAGAGAATATTTAACAAGGTTGTTTTACCAGAACCATTTGAGCCAACAATTGAGACGAATTCACCCCGGGATATTTCCAGGTTAAAATTATTAAACAGTACTACTTCATCAACAGTTCCTATATTAAAATGCTTTATAATATTTTCAAATTTAATCATGAGAGCTTAGGCCTCCTTTTATCAAGTAAGTTACTGGATACCAGGGCTATAGTAAACAAAACAGCCATTAAAAGCTTCAAATATTCAGTGGGGAGCCCAAACTCCAGGGCAACGGACAAGCAAGCTTTATAAACTATGGAGCCAACAATGACCTTGGTGGTAGCCTTTAAAAATCGTAGGTTGCGGAAAAGACTAATTCCAATTATGACTGAAGCAAGACCTATAATAACCATTCCGGTACCCATTTGCAAATCGGCAGAGCCTTTTTGCTGTGCTATTACAGAACCAGCCAGAGCTGAGAAGCCATTGCCCAGGGCTAATCCCAGAATTTTTAATTTGCCAGGATTGCGTGCCAGAAGTGTTACGAACTGAGGGTTATCGCCTGCTGCTCTCAGAAGAAGTCCCGACTTCGTGGATAGGTACCAATCCAATAAAAATTTACATATCAAAGCTATTACCATGGATAGAATCAGAACTCTCAACTGATAACCTGCAATAGATTCTGGAATTAAGACAGCAGGCACTGTAGAAAAGATAGTTGGCTTATCAAAAAAAGAAGCAATTGACATACCACCAGTTCCTGAGATTATAAACACTAAGTTCACCGAAAGCAGGGCTGTCATAACTAAAATACCGCACAGTAGCGGACGTATTTTCAGTTTTACATTTAACAAGCCTGTAACTGTGCCAGCCACAGCACCGGCAATATATGCCAGCAAACAGCAAACCCAGGGATTCCATCCCATTCGAATCAGAACACCGCTTAATACCGCACCGAGAGGAAGTGTTCCATCCACAGACAAGTCCGGGAAATCAAGAATACTGTAAGTTATATACACACCCAGAGCCAGGATGGCGTACATGAATCCTTCTTCAAGAGTGACTTTCAGTATGTTCACCAATACATCCATGATTTACAACATATCCTTTCTGTCAAATGTAGAACAGCAAAAAGCAGCAAGAAAACGTCTCGCCGAACCCGTGAAACATTTTCCTGCTACTAAGCAAACTCGCTTCGCCCGGGGATTCAGTGGAGGTCTTGAAATCCGCCACTGAACAAGGTTGTTATTATAATTTGCATCAATTCAGCTCCCGCTTATAGAAGCGAGAGACTTTTTGATGCTTGTTAAATACACCAACTTATTGTGATGAAGTTGTTACTTTCTCTGCGTTAGCATAAGCCTCGGGTATTGAGATATTAAATTTTTCTGCCACTTCGGTGTTCACCACCGGAAAACTGTCTTTAACAAGTGCAACCGGAATATTTCCAGGTTTTTCACCTTTAAGTACCCGGGCTGCCATAGCGCCTGTTTGTTCTCCAAGCGCTACATAATCAAGGCTTTCTGATGCAAGACAACCTAGTTTTACCTGTTCAATTTCCGAACCATAAACTGGGATTCCCGCATCATTTGCCTTGGCAAGAACAATTGTCAGGTTATTTACTACATTATTATCCGTAAAATTGGTTATGCAGTCAACTTTATTAACCAATGAGGCAATAGCCTGAGGTATGTCAGCACCATCCTGGACACCCTGTGCAACTACTTCAAACTGGTATTTGGGAGCTAATTCTTCCAACTCAGCCAGGTGGGAGAGGGAATTGGCTTCACTTGTCGTATACAGGACTCCGATTCTGGTGGCATCCGGCTGAAATGCACGAATCATTTTTAACTGGGCCTCCAGGTTAAGAAGGTCTGATGTACCTGTACAGTTTCCTCCCGGTGAATCAAGTGACTGTACAAGCTGAGCTGCTACAGGGTCAGATACGGCACAGAAAATTACAGGAATATTTGTGCCCCTGGCAGCGGAATAAGCAGCCATGGCTGCAGGTGTTGCAATACCTACTATTAAATCATATTTTTTTGACACCATATTTTTAGCCAATTGGTTTGCGGTTTCTGATTGCGCCATAGAGTTCTGAAAATCAATTTCAATATTATCTCCATTCTTAAAGCCCGCTGCTTCCAATCCTTTTACAAGTCCATTATAACAATTATCGAGGGAAGGGTGTGATGCAAACTGGATAACTCCCACCTTAAGCTTGCCGGATGACTTGACATCGCAAGCAGTGGTTGTTGCAAATAATAGAATTATACATATGAGCAGAGCAAGAATCCTTGTTAATTTTTTCATGATGCACTCCTCCAATACTTTATTATTGTTAATTCACGATTAATAGTTTTAAGTTGTTTTTCAAATAAGCGTTAATTATCTGTCAATTACCTTTGCTTTTATTAACACAACCGGTTTTGTTAATTATTAGCAATTAAAAAAGCTCCGTCCCAAAATCATTGGGACAAGAGCTAAATCTCCTGCGGTACCACCCTATTTTATCCGTTCATCACGGATACACTCATTCTACGTTCAATTAAACGTACTTCCTTTATAACGGGTGAAGTTCCCGGCGCACCTACTTGAACAGTATCTTAATCAAATGATTATGATATTTGCCTGTTTGCTTTCGGATTGCCCTCGTAAGTCCATTCAACACAGCATTCGTTACTACAATTTCACCCTCTGTAGCTCTCTGTAAACGCCTGAACTGTGCCTACTATTCTTACTCATCGGTTTATTACGTCTATAATTATTAATTTATTCTATGCACTTATATAAAATTTGTCAATAACTTTATAAAAATTTTCTAAGTCTATTTTAAAGGTCTGCATACAATAATATAAAAAATTCAATAAAATTTTTTTAACATGTCAATAACTTTTGAAAATGTCACCTAAAAAGACTAAAAAAACGAGTTAATTATCTTGTGAAAATGTCACTTAAAAATAAAAAAAGTGGTGTTGGAATCTGTAAAATGAAAAAGCATTATTGAG
>DULL01000040.1 GCA_012840395.1 Clostridiaceae bacterium
ATCACGATTCCTTTCGTTTGGTTTCTTATCAATTCTCAAACTACAGGAAAATCGTGATTATGGGAAGACCTATTTTGGGTTCTTCCCATATTTTTATTTAATTTGCCTACGATAATTTTACTCTAAGTATAATCCCTGAAGAAGGTACTACTTTGGGAAGAATATTATGTGGTATATCAAGTTCAGCCAGAAGCTCTTCATCCCATTTCAAATCATGTATGTTAAAAAGCATTGTTCTTGAAGCATTGGAGTAATCCGTTACATGAGCCTTTCCCCCTGTAAGGTTCCATATGAGCCAGGTATCGATGGTACCAACCAATAGCTCACCTCTATTTGCCATATCCCTTGCTCCGGCAACATTTTCAAGAATCCATTTAATTTTAGTTCCGGAAAAATATGCATCAATAATTAATCCGGTCTTTTGCTGTATGATATCCTGCAAACCTCTTTCCTTTAATTCACTGCATGTTCCTGACGTTCTGCGGCACTGCCATACTATTGCATTGCATATTGGTTTACCGGTATTTTTGTTCCAGGCTACAACGGTTTCTCTCTGGTTTGTAATGCCTATGCAAGCTATCTCATCTGGAAAAATTCCGGCATCATTTATTACCGCTTTAAGTACCTCTAACTGATTATTCCAGATTTCTTCAGGGTCATGCTCAACCCATCCTGGTTTACTGTATATTTGCTTATGTGCTTTGCTTTTAACTGATATAATATCGGCATTATGATTGAAAATAATTGCTCTGGAACTTGTAGTTCCCTGGTCAAGTGCAACAATATATTTTTTCAAAAAATACGACCCCCTTATACAACTGTGGAAAGAAATACTTACTAGAATATTTATATAAATAAAAAATAAACAACCTTATATTTTATTGTAGCATATTATTTAATTAAAAGCTGTACAAGTTTGTATCAGAAAACACGGAAAATTTCTTTCTTGGCGCCGCATACAGGACAAACATCAGGCACATCTCCTGCCTCTGTATAGCCGCATATGGGGCAAATATAAATATCTCCTATTTCCATGTCTTTACCCTGTTTGGCTGCATCCTGTGCCTGCTGGAACAGTTTTGCATGAATTTTTTCAGCTTCCAGCGCAAAATGGAAAGCCCTCTCTGCATCTTTCTCCTTTTGATACCGGGCTGTTTCAAGATATACAGGATACATTTGATTAACCTCATGGAGTTCTCCGTTAATAGCTCCCTGTAAGTTCTCAGCGGTACTGCCTATTCCAAAAACAGCTCCTGCAGGTACAGTATAGTCTCCTTTTTGTTCTTTCAATACGCGGAAATGGTTATTGGCATGAGCCCACTCTGCATATGCAATAGCGTTAAAAAGCCTTGCAATATTGGGCATATTCTCTTTTTCAGCTAATTCTCCCCATATGAGATATCTCATATGAGCCATACTCTCTCCACTATATGCTGAACGTAAAAAATCTGCAGTCATTGCATTTTTTACTGCCATAGAAAATTCCTCCCTTGCTTAACTAAAAATCGTATGATTATTATATTGCGTATTACTGGAACAATTTATTCACTATTACCGCAATACTCAGTCATAACAGAAATCTACGTTATGAAAACTTCCATTGAGTTTCAAAGCCCTTTCCCTAGTTTTATTATAATTCATAGACTTCGCCATTGAATAATGTAACAATAACCTTAAAACTATATTCTGGGTAATTGTTATGTTCTACAGGTGCACCCGTCTCTGAATGCAGAATATTTACCATATAGCTTCCGTATTCATCACCTTTGTCATCTGTAGAAATTTCGCCATACTTAACTTCAGGTAATGCAGAAGCATTAATATCACCTGCTGCTATCATTATGTTAAGTTTGTCCACGGCTTCTGAATTCAGAATATTATATGCAGTGACATCTTTTGAAAAAACTTCTTTATCCTTATAATAGGCTTTAACTATCACACTTTTAATTTTAAAATCTTGTTCACCAAATGTCTTATTACGCAATTTGAATGTATAGGTTGTTTTTTCCTTATCAGTGCCTGTGCCACTTTCCAAAAAGCTAATTCTGTTCTCAAAATCACTTTTAATATCTTTCTGATACGGATAAGAATTTAGCTTTTTGTAGTCCCCATCAGCTGATTTTTGATATATGTTTAATGTATAATTTTCTTTGTAAGATAACTCGATTTCACAAGAATAATTTAATCCATTTGCAGATATACATTCATAATTTAATCCATTTGAATTATTTTGTGATGATACATTAAGATATACTTTTGAATCTGCATCTGACTGCTTTAATGTAAACTCTATCAAAGTTTTTACAGTTCCTGACTTTGTATCAACACCGTTATATGTAGAACTGAAACTCGATACAATATTTTGTTGCTCGCTTAAAATACTCTCGACTCTATCTGAGATGCCATAAATTAAATTATTTAATTCCAGATTTATGTTAGATTCCATATTAGAAACACGATTATTCAAATATTCTATTTCTCTATTTAACCTGACATTCTGGTATATTAACAAACCTAAAATAAGTATCAATGCTATAACTATAACATTGTACTTTTTACCGTTTTCCATCTGATACCACCCTTCAAATAAATGCATTATTATTATTAATTATTTCATGCTGATCCGGCAAAATTTATCTTCACTGTTCTATCTTTATTCTCCCGCTCTCCTGCTAAAAACCAGGTATATGATTCCAGCTATGGAAAGAAGCGCAGATATAACAGTTATGATATATGGTGATGGATTGCTTGAAATGAAAATTGCTGTTGGTCCATCTGCCCCGCCTATAATACCTATTGTTCCAGCCCTAGCTGCTTCACTGTTTAGTTTATATGATAAAAAAATACGTATTATATAATTAGAAAATACACTAATTAAAGTTATTATAATATTTATAGTAGTTAGTGCAAAAATAAGTTTTCTTAGTTTCATTTTCTTCAATTTGACCTCACTTGATTTATCAATTTATAATATTCTCTCTTGTATAATAACAAGTTAATCTTACAAAGAATCTGTATACCACTCTTCATAATAGCTTTTTTAATGTTATCTCTTTATACTTATAATTAATTATACTATAAATATACTCTTATTTAACATTATCTCTTTTTATAGTTAAACAGTATATGCGCTTAATTACGCATAATATGTGAATATGCTATAATAAGCGCATATTTTGAGCTTATGATCTGATATTAGTATAATTTGTTATTCTCAAATAATAGGACGGTGACTACATCATACTTTTTCTTTTCAAATGGTATAATTTCGATAATTATAGAAAAATTACATATTATAGGATTGCCTTTAGAATGCCTTCAGAATTTTATGCACGGAAGGATTCATTTATACATTCCTTATTTCAAAACTGGCAAAGTGGAACCTCCATAGGGCATAACTAGCACCTTGGCATTATTGCCAAGCTGGTTAAATGCACATGCTATTGCATCTTTTACATTAGTATACGGTTCAAGAAAAAGTTTCCTTACAAAATCTGCTTCCATATCAGATACAAGAAATACTCGGGCTTTTCTTAAAACCATTGCAATAGCCGCTGCTTTATGTCCTCCAAGCTCAAATTTACTATGTATTTTAGTTATCATACTTTCAGGTGATTCTGCTTCCAGCATCCACCTTTCAAATACACTTTCCCCTAAACCTTCTTTGCACGAAGCCACAAGAATTACTATTCCTCCGTCCTTTACCGCATGAGCAGAGTTATCAAGAGCCTTTTGTGCCTGATAAAGGTTTATATCTTTTGGATATCCTCCGGGTGATACAATTACTATATCAGCTTTATCAGGTATTTTAACTTTATAAATTGAGTCCAGAAAACGGCAGCCTTCCCTGTGCGCTTTAATATAGTGCCCCGCTACTGCTTTAATTATATTTTTATTTTCATCCAGCACTACATTCAAGATAAAATCGATTGGGACAAAATCAGCCACTTCATCGATATCTTCCCGGACAGGGTTCCCTTCTAGTATGCCTGCTCTTGCACCATCTTCAATCATCCTGCTATGGTTAGCTTGAATTGCACCTCTTGTTGAAACTCCAGGCATTATGGCCTTAGCACCTCCACTATAGCCTGCGAAGTAGTGATATTCAATATTTCCAAGGCAAATCCTGAAGTCTGCTTCCACAACAGGCCGGAAAATGTCCACTGGTGTACCTTTTGATGATTTACCCAAATGAACTGCATCTCTGGCATCGCTGTCAATACATTTTATCTTATTATATATATCTTCTCCCACTAGTGCGCGTTTCTCTTCTTCAGTATGTTTTCTGTGACTTCCCAAAGAAAAAACAACTGTTATATCCTCTTCACTCACTCCTGCCTCAAGCAGTTCTTCTAGAATAACTGGCAATACAATTTTTGAAGGCATTGGGCGGGTAATATCGCTGGTGATGATAACTACTTTTTTCCCTGGTTTTACTATCTCTTTGAGCCTCGGTGAACCTATAGGCTCTTTCATAGCCCGTTTAACCTCATCTACACCTGTAAGTTTGACGGGAACATCATTAGGCTTAAGTATCCCTAGCAAATTTGAATTGTTTATCTCAATATCTACCTTTGATTTTCCGAACCCAAGAAAAATTTTCATATATTACTCCTATCAATATTAGATGTTCTGTTAACTTAATAATAAAAATGAGACCTGAAACGCTTCTGGTATAATGGAAATTGCCACACCACCATTACCTCCCAGAAAGGAGCGTTTAGGTCTCATGACTATTATACCACCAAACGTTGTATGTCCAAAATGTTTTTCAAAAGATCTTTACCGTTTTGGTAAGGACAAGGACGGTTATCAGAAATATCAGTGTAAACATTGTAAACGTCAGTTTGCTCCTGATAATCCGTCTCTCAATAATCGTTCCAGACATCAAGGGAAATACCCTAATTGTCCGGTTTGCGGTAAAGCATCTTTTCTGCATCATGACTATACTTATTACTCAAACTTCCGTTGTTGTGATAAAAAATGCAACCATTCTTTCCGAGTACCAAAACTCATTAATGTTAAACC
>DULL01000041.1 GCA_012840395.1 Clostridiaceae bacterium
ACCTGCTGGTTTTTCAAGGGCAAAGTTACAGGCTAACACATTCAACCATGAAATCCCAGTAATGGGTATGGGGTGCTCGGAAAATTAAGTTCCGCACTGCTCGAATTTATACTTGCCAAAAACATTTGTCAAGGAGGAAAGCGAAGCGATCCTTGATTAAATAATTATTAGCGATACCATACTAAGCAGCATTTTCAGTGAAATAATGTTCTACCATCTCATTTGGTGTCTTAAAATTTAGGATTTTTCTTGCTATGTTATTATATCTATTAACATATCTTTTAAATGCTTTTTGCATTTGCTCATAACTATTAAAATGTCTTTTACAATAAAACAATTCATTATCTATCCTGTGGCTACGCTCTACTATTCCGTTTTGCCAAGGCGAATATGGACGTATTCTTTTGTGTTTTATTTTCAGTTTCTCCAAGCATTTCTCAAACATCGATTTTTTACTTGTTTTATCAGAGTCATTTACAAATTCTAGTCCATTATCTGTTTGCACTAATTCTATCTTAAATCCCAGTTTTTTCTCTAATCGCATCAGGAAGTTTGATGTTGTATATGTACTGTTTTCCTCTACTATTTCCATGTATCTCTTCCTTGAATATTCATCAATAGCTGTTATCTGATAATACCTACTGTGTTTACTTGCAAAACCAATACATTCATTGGGAACATATTTCACGTCTATTTGTACTCTTTCCCCTGGATAGATAGCCGTAGCTTTCTGATATCTAGTCTTTGTATAACTTCTATGCTTTTTTGTTTCACTTAATTGCATTTTCTTTATCTGTCTACACATAGAATCATACGTTCTTTTATACCTTGCATCTATTAATTTTCGATATACTTGTGCCAGGTCTTCATGACCATGATAACGATATTTATGTTTTATTAGTTCCAGTTCTTCCCGTGTATGTTGCTCTGGGTGTGAATGAGGTCTTCTACTTTTATTAACCAAAGATTGTACTGTGCCATCATATCTTTTTCTCCAACGCCATACCTGTTGACGGCTTGTATGATATCTTCTTGCTGCTTTTGCATTATTATCATGTTTTATTGCATATTCAACTACTCTTTGACGGAATCGCATTTCTTCTGTTAAATTGTTTTCAAAGGAAAGATACCTCCCATTTTTGTTTTTGTGATAATAAACATTATATCAGAGGTCTTTCCTTTTTTCTTATCTTCTTGTCACATATGTATTATCTTATATCATAGCAATTTATCTCCCACCTATAGAGGATAGAAGAATTCTTGCTGATTCTTCTCTTAAATCAAAGAAAAGAAAACCTTTACTCATACAAGAATTAATTTAATATACATTTTCTCACCATTACTAACTGTTATAATTTTTTCATTATCATAAATATTACGAACTGGCCCATAGTAACTTGAGCATCAATTAAAGGTTTATCTAAATATCTATTTGCAATATTTTTTTGAAGCAGAAACGGTGCACATTCAAAATTATTATAAGGATTCCGTATTTTGACATATATAAGAAGTTTCAATAATGCCCGGGGAAAAATAAAAAAGCTCAATTCAGTTTTTTGAATCAAGCTCTTTTATTTTTCTCCGGTTGTTGCAATATTGTTGCACTTTTTTCAAAGTGTATTTTGTAATGTGGAGCCCTCAATCGGAATCGAACCGATGACCTCATCCTTACCATGGATGCGCTCTGCCTACTGAGCTATGAGGGCACATGGAGCGGGTGAAGGGAATCGAACCCTCGCAGTCAGCTTGGGAAGCTGATATTCTACCATTGAATTACACCCGCAACATTTATATAAACATTGCGATTAAGTTCAAAAAATAAAATCTCTAAAACAACCAAAGTAGCTTAAATATTTCATTTATTTAAGAAATTTAACACAATAATAAACCCTAAAGCGAATTGTATTATAACACAAATAATAACTCTCGTCTAGTATTTAAACAGTCATAATTCTAATAAATCTTAAATTATTATCTTCCCTCTTCAAGATATTTTAATAATTTACGTTTTACTCTTTGTATCGCATTATCTATGGATTTTACATGCCTGTCCAACTCCGCGGCAATCTCATGATAGGATTGCCCTTGTAAATAAAGGGACAGAACCTCCTGCTCAAGTTCACTAAGCATCTCAGACATCTTTAATTCAATTACCGAATACTCTTCTCTGCTTATTACTAATTCTTCAGGATCGGTTATACTTTCTTCACTTATTATGTCCATGAGTGTTCTGTCAGAATCTTCTTCAAAAACAGGCTTATTAAGAGAGATGTATGAATTAAGCGGTATATGCTTTTGTCTGGTGGCGGTTTTAATAGCAGTAATTATTTGCCTAGTGATGCAAAGTTCTGCGAATGCTCTGAATGATGCAAGCTTGTCCCCTCGAAAGTCCCTGATAGCTTTATATAATCCTATCATGCCCTCTTGAATAATATCCTCTCTGTCCGCACCTATTAAAAAGTATGTACGGGCTTTAGCACGTACAAAACCTTTATATTTATTAATCATATATTCAAGGGCAAGGTCATCTCCTTCTTTTGCTTCTTCTATAACATCCTCTTCTAACATTGAATCATAGATAGTAGCTGATTGAACAAGTACATTTGAATTCAGACTCAAACAGACGCCCCCTTACCATGTCAACAAATACATCCCCAGACCTGCTAACTTTATGTGTACACGACATATTATATGAAACA
Source organism: Clostridiaceae bacterium (assembly GCA_012840395.1). NCBI lineage: Bacteria > Bacillati > Bacillota > Clostridia > Eubacteriales > Clostridiaceae > Clostridiaceae bacterium. The sequence goes on from DULL01000041.1 coordinate 2,700, forward strand.
AAATATATTATGTCAAGCTAATAAAGCTTATTTGACAACTATCTCCAATAAATTTCGATCAAGATAATTCTACATTCAATTACATTATTTTACATTTTAATGGTATATTATCTATTTTCTACATGAATTATATAAAAATTATTGATATATAATGTTATACAAATTAAGTTTACGTCCGAAAAAATTTCTTATTTTCTATAAGATTTATTTAAAACAATTATTTGACACTCCCCGTGACTAAAGTCAGGGGATTCTCTGGTGGTAATCGAAAGCCCATTTCTGGTATCCGTAGTTCCCCAGAGTTTAGGATGTGCCATCACCCCTCCTAAGACAGTGCATATAGCATCTTAGGCTGGCAGACTATCGCTTTCGCTACACCATCTGCCACAGGTGCTAACATTATATTTATCGCACCTACTCTATCTCTGTGTGTTCTATATCCGCATACTTTGCATACATACTTCCTATCTTTTGACTTATTTAAACTCCCACAGTGTGGACATCTTTGACTTGTATATTCCGGATTTACGTATTCAACTCTTATACCTTCTAAGTTAGCTTTGTATTCTATATATTTTACAATACGATAGAAAGACCATGTATGCATATTCTTTTCGTTTTTTCGGCTTGTTCTTGCCGTGTTTCTGATATTCGCCAGTCTCTCTAAACAAATTACTGAAACATTATTTTCTACTGCATAATTAACTATTTGCCTGCTTATTTTATGGTCTTGGTCTTTCATCCACCGTTGTTCTTTATCTGCCATTTGTTTAATCTTTTTTAATTTCTTTGCTTTACCAAGTTTTTGTCTTAATGATTTATATTTACGTCTAACATATTTGTTTTGTCTACCATTACCCCAAAATCTAGTTTTACCATCGCTGGTTACTGCTACAGCAGGTACTTTTAATCCTAAATCTACTCCCATTATATTAGTTCCTCTGCACTGCTCTTCAGGTACTTCTACTGATATTTGAGCAACCCATTTATCTGATTTTTTGGTTATTCTCAAAGTGCCTGCCTTATTTTTTAACTGTTCCTTTTGATAATCAGTTAATAGTGCTTTTACTTTAATTCTTTGTACCTTACCATCAATCCAAACCGGAAAACTCAAATAGTTATCTTTAATCTTATAATTCTGATTGTTCCATATACATACTGGTTTCTTTAATATAGACAGTTTTTTAGTTTTTTTATATTTTCTATAAACACTTTTAGCGTCTTGTATTGCTTGATTTTTTACTGCACTCGGTAGTTTTGCTTCAATATCTTTTGATGTTAACTTAATGTTTTTATTGTTAATTATATTATTGTTAATTATATTTTGAACAATACCATTAACTGTAGATATATATTCGTTTAAAGTTTCTTCTAAGTATTGTCTTTCTTCTTTGCTGGGAAGTATTTTAAATTTTACTGTTATTTGCATAATTGACCTCTTCTACTTATACACTCTTTCTATCTATACATTTTTCTGGTTTTCTATATATTTTTGTATTGTTTCTTCGCTTACACAACCAATAGTGCAACAAAAGTATGAGCGAGTCCATAAGGAAGGTATTCTGCTTCTTAATTCTGGATATTTATTTCTTAATATTCTACTACTTGTTCCTTTAAAATATCGTATTAATTCATGCAATGGTTGTCGAGGGTCAAAACTTATAAACATATGAACATGGTCTGGCATTATTTCCAATGCTTTTATTTCTACATTTTTTTCTTTTGCTATATCATAAAATATTTGTCTTAAATCTTTTTCAACATTACCAATTAATACTTTACGTCTATATTTAGGACAAAAAACTATATGATATTGATTAAGATATACAATTCCGTTTTTATGAATATATTTATCATTCATTGGATATGCGCCACCTTTCAAATTATAATATATCATAACATTAGATATATGCCAAGTATCTAATTTGCATTGGGTCAAGATAAGCCTTCATCCCATGACTTAAGGCATGAGCTTTCGGCTAGGTTTTTGTAAAAATTAAAATCCCTCTTTAAGTATCCTTTATTTACTCCCTGATTGACCTCCTCTTCTGATCTTCTCTAATTTTTCCAATATATCGGGCTTTATCCGAGATATAACGTCATGGGTTTTGGAAGAGTAAGGTTCCACATATTTCCCCCATTCAGTATTTGTCCTGTATATGGCCTCCTTTAGTTCTTTGGGTGACATTCTAACACCCCCACTACCCAGAACTATTCTTTGCTCAAGATAATCAGATGTTACTACTCTTATGGTGTATATATCGCTATATTGATGAACAAATCTTTCAATATAATTGTCAGCAGTTTCCTTTTCCTTAGTATAAACCACTGTCAGCATGTCAAAGCTTTCTTCCTTATGCTGGCTTCCTTTAACATGATGAGCATCAAATACAACTATTATTTTAATCTTACATAATCCCTGATAGTTGGATAAAATATTAAGGAGCCTATCTCTACAGTCCTCCATAGATTCCCGCTGAAGATCGAAAACATCCGTCCATGCATTAATTACATTATAAGCATCAACAACCAAACATTCCATGAACTAAGTATTTTTCTTACTCCTTTGTCTTAATATTTCGTACATTACAACTGCTCCTGCAACAGATGCATTAAGAGAAGAAATTTTGCCCTTCATGGGTATTTTCACAAGGAAATCGCAGCTCTCCTTTATAAGTCTACCTATTCCTTGTCCTTCGCTACCTATTACAAGAGCAATTGGACCAGTAAGATCTTTATCATAAAATATTTCTTCCTCTCCAGTATTGTCAGTTCCAACAACCCAGATATTCTTCTTTTTCAAATATTCTATAGTTTGGGATATATTGCTTACTCTGGCGACAGCCACATATTCAACAGCTCCTGCAGATGCTTTTGATACTACAGGGGTAAGGCCTACAGCCCTCCTTTTTGGTATTATCACTCCATGAACTCCAACAGCATCAGCCGTTCTTAATAATGAACCAAAATTATGGGGATCATTTATTTCATCAAGAATAATTATAAATGCTGGTTCGTTCTTAGAAGAAGCAGCTTCTAAAATATCATCAACTTCTACATATGCCTTAGCTGATACTAATGCAATAACACCTTGATGAGCCTTGGTCTGAGACAAACTATTCAATTTTTGGCGCTCAACCTCTTGTACTACTACCCCATTTTCTTTTGCAAGAGCAATTATTTGAATAATTGAGCCTTCTCTTTCACCCTTGGCAATAAGTATTTTATTAATGCTTCTTCCTGACTTTAATGCTTCTAAAACAGGATTTCTTCCTTCAAGTATGTCTTCTCTTGTATCCATATCTAAGTTTCTTTCAGAAATTTTCTTATCTGAACAATTTTTTTTATTTTGATAAGCTTTGAATCCTGAATAATCCTTATTTTTCGTCATAATTATACCACTCTCTTTTTCGTTTTTTCCTTTGTATCTTTTTGTATCTTATTATTCCTTTTATATTTATTCTCTTATTTTACATTATATCTAGTTTTCATATGGTTAATGTTCTTCTATATTATGTCCTGCAATTGACATGCCAAGTACCTGCATCAACCTTGGGTACTGCTTTTTTAAGTATAGATAACCCAACAGCGATTCAAATCCTGTAGCATATTTATACTCTGTGACATCTGCGTTTTTCGGAATGGTATTTGACTTGGCATTTCTTCCTCTACGCACTATATTTTTTTCTTCATCAGTTAAAAAATCTATTAGTACATGTATAATATCTGACTGTGCTTTAGCTTTTACATAATGAGTAGCCTGCTTATGAAGTGCATGAACAGGAGAATTTCCCTTACACACAAGATATGTTCTGATATAAAGCTCAAAAACCGCATCACCTATATAGGCAAGAACTAATGGTGACAGTTCATCCACATCCTTTTCACTTATATCGCCTGTCTCGCATACTATACCTTCCAGAAAAAAATCCATCATTTATTTTTACATCTTCCTTATCTGATATTTTTAATCCTTTACTATTCTTTTTTATTAATATCCTTTTTGTATTCTTATACAATATTACAATATTATGATGAAAAATTCCAGACAGAATTCCAGACAGGAGAAAGGGGACATTCCTTCACTTTTTGCAAATTTCTTGAGGGACACTCCTGCACTTTATACACTTTTTGTCCTTTTCTTATGCAATATAAATGCAGCAGACATAAATAACCATATCTGCTGCATTTATCTCAAATGCATAAATAAAAGTGAAGGAATGTCCCTCTTCCAGTGCCCCATTTCTTATGTTATCTTTTAGATTGCTTGCTTTATGTTTGCTTATATAGCCTACATATTAGTGATAAAAGTGCAGGACTGTCCCCCTTTTCTTACCTCCATCTAAGGTGTCCTCTTGTGTCTATTCCCCATATGCCCTTTTCGCCCGAACTGGTTAGAGCTGCCACCTCCTGAGGAGTTACAAGTTTTCTTTCATCTGTGAGGGCAACTTTCTGTGATACTGTAGCTGGATCCAGTGCATGTATCAGTATTCTCCCAGGAGAGCTTGCAAAATTGGCCCCAGCACTCATTATCGCTTCATAGTATGACTGGCATGCCCCGGCAACTATACAAAGCTTATCAAAATCAGGCTGATATTTTCTGGCTTCTCTTACAGCCTCAATAAAGTATCTTGAGTTCGCATAACTATTAATGTTCTGTTTGTCTGCATTCTTCTTAAAGCTGTCATGACCGGTAAGAACAAGTATATCAGGTCTGTAATATTCTAAGTATTCTCGTACTACCAGGGGCTGGTCTTTTTCGCTGGCATATTTCCCAACTATTGCCACACCGGCTCCTTTATAATAATCAAAACTCTTGTATAAGAAGTCCTTGCTCCCATCAATATGCAAAACTCTTGCCGCTCTTACCCTTCCCCACAGGAATGCAGGTCTATATACTGGAACACTTCTTCGATATGCATTTCTGGCTGAAGCAATAAATTCTCTTCTTACCTCTTCCAGAACTTTTCTGGTATCTTGCTTTTCCAGGTCTACTGCTTTAGCATCAGCTATAATTCTGTAGGTTACACCTCTTAGTATACAGACTTTTTCTCCATCTCTCTTCAAAGAGATTTCTTCGACAGTAAAGTAAATATCCCCTCCGTATGACTTTCTTGTAACTATATCTCCTATTTTTATGTTATTATCCATGAATACCCTCTCCACTAGATATAATGCATGTTACATAATATGCATTATATCTATGTTTGGGGTATGTCCGGAATTTTCAATAAATAATAAGGACACTACAGCAGTTAAAAGGAAGTCTGTCTTTCATCTACCGTAGTGTCCTCATCTCAGTTACACATTTTATTTATATATTCATTAACACATTTTTAAATAAACATATTAACTTGTTATTTTTTGTTTACCTTATTTAATTCTAAACTTAATGTTTATTTATACTCAAAACAAACTATTGGCAATTTCCACACTGTGAGATACCAACAGTGTACCGCCTTCCGGTCCAACCTTATTGCTTGCCACAACTGCACTGTAACCTCCGCCTTTTACTGCAGCTTCGGTAGGAAGGTATCCCAACGCATCACAGGCAAGCTGTGCAAGAAGTACCTGCTTAGCTTTACATCTTGCTCTCATCCTCATGCCATACTCAATGTACAGTTCAAAAGGATTGGTAATTATTACACTGTCTGCTATTCTTAGTACATGCAATTCCACATCAAAGAAATCCTTTTCTTGCTGGATTTGGAATCTTGTAACTATTGCATATGAAATATATATTTCTTCTTTTGCACTTGCAGGTAATTTAGGATACCAGTTTTCTGTATCAAAAGTCATTCCATTTTTCTTAAGGATTTCTTCGCAGATTTTCTTGTGCTCCCTGTATTCTTCCAGTGAAACTCTCCTCATAGGCAGCTTCAGCTGGCTTACTACATGCTTCAGTTCTGCCTTGTCAGGTTCCTTATCCTTTATCTGGTTATATGCAAATGCCACAGCTCTGCCTATTCTCTCTCCAATTATATACAGCCCTCTTTCATCATACATTTCCCATCCAGCTTCATTTGGATCTGTTACATTTAAATATGTGTTTAGAGCTGCATCTGTATCTGGTGAA
>DULL01000042.1 GCA_012840395.1 Clostridiaceae bacterium
TGGTACAAAAGGCTTGTATAGAGGTTTAGGCTCGATTGATATTGCAGCTGCTGCAAGGAGTGTGCTTCTTGTCGGTAGATGCAGGGATTCCCCTTCTATTCGAGTAATGGCACACCTAAAAAGTAGCCTTGCGCCGGAAGGAAAGTCTATCGGCTTTGAATTGGACGAACTTACAGGATTCCGGTGGGTAGGTTATTATGATATTACCGCTGATGAGTTGCTAAGCGGTAGCCGCAAAATTGAGGAAGGACAGACAAAGCAGATGCAGGCTGAAATGATACTATATGAGATATTACGCAATGGTGCTGTCCCCTGCTCCGACATTTATGCTGGAATGGCAAAGCAGAATATCAGCAGGCGGACAGCCGAAAACGCGAAAAAATCAATAGGTGCCAAGTCCTACAAACAAGGCTCTTGTTGGTACTGGATACTACCGCAAGGCAACAACGCAACAACGCAGTAAATGAGAAACATTGCGGTGTTGAACTCAATATAGTCATTTTTGCTAAAATACCTAAAAGTATATAGTTCTCGCAGTTACTGACTTGCTGAATGGGCAGGTCTTTTTTATTTCAATAAAACAAGGAGGAAGTGGACATGAAGTATTTTTACGATGAAACCCATAAAAATAGTGCTTTAAAAGTCATAAAGGATAAAAGGCTAATTTATCCGGACGGACAGGTAGACTGCTATTACCTGCCTGCATTGTTTATCCTGCTCTCTACTAGAAACAATCTATATAAAAAGACAAGAAACTATATCACTGAAGATGGAATAGACTTTGCGATGATGATGGAGAGACAGGACTTTTCAAGTGGTGAATCAAAGCTTGTAAGGCTTGCAGCCAATCTATTTAACGGCTCAATGGAAGTAACACCGCAGGAGCTTATTAACACGCTGGACGATAAAAATTATGACTTAGCAATGCAGGCGATACGTTTCAGACGATACGGCTGTCATATCGAAAATCTTCTTGATAGGACAATCGACAATAAAACTCAGAGAAAAGATCGTTTTGATATGGAACGTTAGTTGAATCGTTAGAACTTTATATTGAAATATCCTCCATAGTATATGATAATATAGGTGTCATGAAGTATTTTTTTACTGCACAATTGTATTATTATGCGACTATAAGGATACCCAAAAAAACAAAGCCAAGTGACATGATTCATTTAGACTGATATAATATTAATGCATAAATTAATAGCATGGGGTTTATACAAAACAGGACGGAGGCGGCTTAAATGCAAAAAATAAGCGAAGGGAACAAATCATCTCCGAAGTCACTGGATATGAAGAACATAATGCTGGCACTAATATTTGTTATCTTAATTCTCTCTCTTCTTGTTAATTTTCTGACACTTGGTAAACTTTCAAAGATACCGGGTAATTTGCATGCTCAAGGTTGGCAGCCGGTTTGGGGAAGCTCTGATGGTATTATAAGTGAACAGGAGCTAGAGCCTTTTCTTCAGATAAACCCGGCTCTGGATAAAATCAGGCATTTACAACAGCAAATAATAGATCGTGAAGTAATTAAAGACGATAGTCTGATTGGTGTTCCCATGGATGATCAATTAAAAGAGGATATCAAGGAATACAATAAACTAGTGCCGAAGCTCAAAGGCTTTTTTGCAGAGCAAGCCATCAGAACGCTTATACTGCTTTCTGAACTCAAAAATAAAGATGGCGAACTCTACGCGCCTGATTACCTGGATCTACCTTCGGATATCAGGGAATATGCTGAGATAATAACAGACTTGTCTCTTTACAGGAATTGTACTGAATTGCTGTGCAACGACTCCCGTCTTGCTTTTATCATATATGCTGAAGCCGGTGGTTCTGCCGGAATGTGGCCCTATTTCTGGCATACCGAATATCTGCGTGATCGTGATGATATAAAAGGAGATTTAAATCATCTGTACGATTTAGTGGAAAGGATCATTACATCTCTCGACAAGGAATATGAGAATATATTATATAAGGTTGGGGCAGCGGTTCCCCATACCTGAATGGTGCAGACATGAGAATAGTTCCCGTGTATTTCAGGTTAATATCGCTCTATGCAGGGATTAGTAAGGCGGATGCAAGGTTTTCACTCTTCAGAGAACGACCACCGCACGATGACTATATGGAGAAAAATTGAGCGATCCGTGAGCAAAAGACTTCATGGCTGGACATTGCGGAGCGCAAGCAGAGCCATGTATTTTTATTCTACAGATGGGGGGCAAAATTTATTATGAGAAAATATTTAACGTTTATTGGCATGTTATTTTTAGGAGCGTCAATAATAATAAGTTCTCTTATTTTATCAAAATCCATTAATGGGAGTAAACAATTAAATGGTATTTTAAATGGTTCTTTGACAATGAGCAGTTCTTATGATGCAGATAGAGATATTTTAATGCCTTATGAAGCAGGAGCAATGCTCGGTTATAATCAAGATGAATTTATCCAAGATATTGAAAATGGTAAGTTAAAAGGAATACCTTTCACTCAAGTGGGAGGCCATTACATTTTCAGCAAAAAGTCATTAGAGGAGTGGGTATATAGTAAGATGTCAATAAATTAATCGCTATATTTACATGATGAGCATCAGTTTATATAGTGCAATGTCTGAGATTGTGTGAAAACGTAAAAGGTTAGAATGCCGAAGATGCACATTTGTATAATAATGTGTAACAATTATTGGTTATATAATAGGTGATGAGCATATGAACAGCGAAAAGTATAAATATTTACCAGAAGTTAACTGTGGAGGAACAATAAACAGCAAACCCAATATTGAATCTGATACAATTGGAAATTCACCGTGTCCTTGCTGCAGATTTATTACAATACCGAATAATGGTGATGCCCTTGCCTACATCTGTCCAATATGTTTATGGGAGATAGATTTTTTTATCCATAGTGATGATGAGGCAAGTGACCAAAATCATGGGTTAACATTGGTTGAAGCAAGAAAAAATTATCAACAGTTTGGAGCAGTATTGCCCGACTTGAAAAGATACTGCAGGCAACCCAAAAAACATGAAATTCCAACAAAATGAGGAATCTATAGTTTTAGTTAAGACACATTATTTATAATTTGTGACATATCAGTAGAAAAATGTGAGTTGCCACAAGGGAAGTAAAATAAGTAGATAGGAGGCCTACATGTGTCAGCTAAAAAACTTGGTTTATTGATAACTATTGTTATTAGTTTACTGGCATTTATTTTCTTTTTACCAGTTAGCTTTGATTCGTGGGTTTATGGCAAAAACTTCAAAGAACTTATTGCAAAAGAATATTCATATAGGATGGGTGAAATATTCGTTTATAGCCATCCTGAATACCAAAAACTCGTTAGCTACAATTTCAATAATTATACACCTAACTTAACAGAACTGACTAGAAATATGGAATGGCGTAGTAGGCTGATTACAACTAAGGCATCGATTACATTTAATAATGAACAGTATATCGTAATTTTTCAAGGGACTAGATTTTGGATCAAAAAATACTGGTGGGAAGTTAAAGAAATCGTAAGAAAATAGAATAATATTTATTTCACAATCTTCTTAAAATGTCCAATAGTGATTAAGACTGGCTTAAAACTATATATCAGTATCTAAGGCCTGTTGAGAAATCAACAGGTCTTTTTCCGTTATAAAAACTCATAAAAAATGTGATTTTATATGACTTATTACAGTGAGCATTTTTCACAGAAATCCGTGGCAGTCATAGACAGTATACCAGGCATTGCCTGCAATGCCGCCCTCCCCCGTTCAAGGCAACAACGCAACAATACATTGAGTATATAAGCTTGCGGCGTTGGTTGTTGCCTTCAAGGCTGAAAGCCTTGAAAAAGCCGTCGGCAGACCACACCACCTTGCATGCAAGGTGTAGTGTGTTACACCGTTATAACGCAGGCAGAAAACCTGGCGGTTTTTCTGCTGCTACGGTGAAGAAGCGAGCCGCCGGACAGGGCGAGCTTCTTTACCTTGCTGCTGCGTTGTGACGGTGTTCTAATAACACGAGCGCCCTTGAATACAGCCGTTCTTTTAACACAACCGTTCTTAAAACGACCATGGAAGACAACAATGCAAAGCAAGAACGCAAGCATTCTCATTCTATGTATTGTTGCGTTGTTGACTTAATCATGATTGAAAAGGAGGCAAGAAAGATGCCATATGCAATACTGAGATTTCAAAAGCGTAAGGCAGGCGGTGTCAGTGCCATTGAAAGGCACAACGAGCGAAAAAAAGAAGCCTACAAGAGTAACCCTGATATTGACCTTGCCCGAATCAAAGACAATTACCACCTTGTCAGACCACCTTCCACCTATCGAAAGGAAATAAACCGCTTGATAGAGCATGCAGGCTGCAAGGTGCGGCGTGACAGTGTGGTTATGGTGGAAACCCTGATTACCACCAGCCCCGATTTTATGTCGGCACTATCACCACCTGAACAAAGAGAATACTTTGAAAGGGCCTTTACCTTTATTTCAGAGAAAATAGGACAACAAAATATCATATCCGCTACGGTGCATGTGGACGAGAAAACGCCCCATATGCACCTTTCTTTTTGCCCAATTACAAAAGATAACAAGCTCTCTGCAAAGCAAATTCTCGGCAATCAGGCACAGTTATCCAAGTGGCAGACAGACTTTCATAAACATATGTCTGCAAGATGGCCTGAACTTGAGCGTGGTGTATCCTCTATGATTACGAAAAGAAAGCATATCCCTGTATGGCTATTTAAACAGGCTCAGAGGCTTGATAAGCAGTTTAATGAGATAAAAATCGCCCTTGCCAATATAAATGCCTTTAACGCCGGGAAAAAGCGTGACAAGGCATTAGAATTACTATCTAACTGGATACCCGAAGCAGAAAAATTCACTGCACAGCTTAAAAGCGTAAATAACCATATCGAAAGTCTTGAAAAAGCCTTTTCTGCTGAATCAAAAATAACTTCCGACCTTCGCTCCAAAGCCTATGTAAGTGAAGAAGAAGCCAAAAAAGCTAATGCGGAGGTTTACCGCTTGCAAAAGCAGCTTGAACAGCATAAGCGGCTCCTTGACGGTATACCGCCTGAGCTTTTGAAACAACTAAAAAATATAAAGGAAAGAGGTAGATAAGATGAGTATCGAAAGTGAAGCTGCTGAACAACTGGTTTCAGCAGAAATACAAGGCGTTGAAAAGGTAGTAGAAAAAACAGGTGAAAAGGCACTGGAAAAAATGGATGAGGTGTTGGAGAAACAGCTCAAAGAACTTAATTCAGATAAAAAACCGTCCGTCAGGCAGGCTCTGAAGGAGATGAAACGGGTTCGTAAAGAGCGGGCACTAACACAGCTGCCGAATATGAAGCGATCCATAAAACCGAAAGTGAGGGATACAAGATGAAGGAAACCATAAGAGCGATTCCGCTTAGCGAATTGCACCCTTTTCCCGGTAATCCGTACAAAGTGATTGACGATGAGGAATTACAGGCAATGGCAGACAGCATACGGGATTATGGCGTGATTATGCCCCTTGTGGTACGCCCCCGGGATGAGGGCGGCTATGAAATCATTTCAGGACATAGACGAAAAAAGGCTTGTGAAAAGGCAGGGATAGATACAGTCCCTGCCTTTGTTCGTGATATGGACAGAGATACCGCTGTCATTGCTTTAGTGGACAGCAATCTTCATCGGGAGCATATTTTACCTTCCGAAAAAGCATTTGCTTACAAGATGAAGCTTGAAGCTATTAAACATCAAGGAATAGCTTGTGGACAACTCGTCCACAAGTCCAGAGATTTGGTTTCGGAAAACAATGAAAGCGGCAGACAGGTACAGCGCTATATCCGTCTTACCGAGTTAATCCCGCCTATTCTACAGATGGTAGATGACGGAAGGATAGCCTTTAGCCCTGCGGTTGAACTGTCTTACCTTGCCGAAAAAGAACAGTATAACCTTCTTGAAACAATAGAAAGCGAAGACTGTACTCCATCCCTGTCTCAAGCTCAGAGAATGAAGAAACTGAGCCAGGACGGAAAGCTTAATACGGATGCGATTTTTGCCATTATGACGGAGGAAAAGCCTAACCAAAAGGAGCAAATCAAGCTGCCAAAGGATCGTATAAAGAAGTTTTTTCCAAAGGACTATACTGCAAAGCAGATGGAGGAAGTCATTATGAAGCTGCTTGCCGATTGGCAGCGCAAGCGGGAACGCAGCAGAAATACGGAACGCTGATTTTTATTTCGGCATAATAAGCGGGCATTGGAAAGCCAGTGCCCTATTTTTTTTAGAAAGGGGTTTAAGCTATATGAAAAGTAAGAGAGGAATAACACGCCCTATACTTAAGGTTACAAGGATTTATGATGAAAAATGCTCTATGCTGGAGGCCTTTGTTAATGTGCTTGTGCATGAGATAGAACGCCGGTTTTCTATTCGTACCTTTGAAAGTGTAAAAGAACCAGAATACAATGGGGATAAATTAAACGAAATGGAGGATTAAGCGATGAAGCAAAAGTTAGATAGAACGGCTCTTTATTGCCGGTTATCAAAAGATGATGATGTACAAGGAGACAGCGAAAGCATTAAAACACAGAAAACCCTGCTGACACAATATGCGAAGGAACACGGCTTTCTTGTAGTAGATATTTACGCAGATGACGGTTATTCCGGGTTAAATTTTGACCGTCCGGGCTTTAATCAAATGATTGAGGATATTGAGAACGGTAAAATTGACGTTGTGATTACCAAAGACCTGTCCCGTCTTGGGCGTGACCATCTGAAAGTAGGTTTTTATACTGAAATGTATTTCCCTTCAAAGCGTGTCCGTTACATAGCAATAAATGATAATGTTGATACCGAAAATAATACAAGCAGTGATTTTGCTGCCTTGAAAAATGTTATGAACGAGTTTTACAGCCGTGATAATTCCCGGAAAATCCGTTCCTCTATCAAGGCACGGGCGAAGGCGGGATTATATCGCGCCTCATTCAGTCCTATCGGATACAGGAAAGCACCTGACAATCATAACCGCCTAATTATTGACGAAGAAACTGCTTGGATTGTACGCAAGATATTTGAGCTTGCTTCCCAAGGCTGGGGTGCTCACCGTATCCGGACATATTTTGAGAGGGAGCAAGTTCCCTGCCCGTCCTGGTGGCTCCACCAGCGTGGTGAAAAAAGATATACGAAACGCTTCGAAAACCCTGCGAATAAATATATCTGGTCTCATACGGTTATCAGCAACATTATAAAAAACCCTCTTTATCTGGGACACACTGTTATGTGCAAAAGTGAATCAATTTTCAAGGTGGGACTGCAGCAGCGCACACCACAAGATAAGTGGATTGTGGTGGAAAATACTCATGAACCGCTTGTTAGTCAAGAGGTATTTGACTTTGTTAATGAAAAGATAAAAAGCCGCAAGCGTGAAGATACCAGCGGTAATATCTCTATATTCTCTGGGTTGATAAAATGCGGTAGTTGCGGTAAAGCGCTGTCACAGAGGTTTTATACGAAAAAAAAGTATAAAACATTCATGTGTACTACCTATGCTGGATTTGGTGCTGATAAATGCACCGAACACCGTGTATTTTATGACGATCTATATAACGTTATTTTAAAGGATATCCGCAGTTGTGCAAAGCTGGCTTTTTATGATGAGGAAAAGGCTCTGAAGCTTATCTGCGAAAAAAGCGGCTTCTATTCCAATAAACGGGAGAAAGAGGCTTCTTCACAGTTAAAGGCAGCAGAAAAGCGTATGGAGGAACTAAATAGGTTGTTTGAAATGCTCTATGAAGATTCGCTTTCCGGGTGCATCACTAAAAGTAATTTTGACCGCATGATTGCCAAGTATCAGCGGGAGCAGGCAGAGGTTGAACAGAAAATATCGGAGCTTTCCGGCTGGTTAAAGTCACAGGCCTCATCACAGACCAATGCCGGGGGATGGATAAAGCTGATACGAAAGTATGTCAACCTTCAGGAGCTGACGGCTGAAATCCTCAATGAGCTTGTTACAAAAATTGTTGTTCATGAAAGGAGATTCGTTGACGGTACTCCTGTGCAGGACATTGAGGTGCATTATCGTTTTGTAGGGCTTATAAATGAAACGGAATATCGTACAAAAGTATTGCAGAAAACATCTACTCCCAAGGCACTTATGGCTGTAAATCAATAAAGTGCTCTATAATTATCATTTACAGAGGTTAAAAAGCCGGAACATGCTTTAAAGCTTTTTATAAGGTTTGCCCTGGCTAAAGGAGTCGTAACCTACGGGCTTGAATTAATGATGGCGCTGTTTAACATTGTGCAAGGGATTATCTCTACTATCATGAACTCTTCAGGATTGGGTTCAGCCACACAAACTGTTCTGCCAAACACTATTGTTCAGGCTGTTGAAGACTGCGGATTTTTAATGAGTATACCTTTATGGGCAGTAACGCTCATAGGGGGTCTCTTTATTACAGTGCTCTCCTTCATAATGATCCTGTCGGTATATGGCAGATTTTTTAAACTGTATTTATATACAGCTATTGCTCCTGTTCCTCTTGCTTCTTTCGCAGGAGAACCAAGTCAGAGTATAGGTAAAGCCTTCCTTAAAGGATATGCTGCTGTATGTCTGGAAGGAGCTATCATTATCCTTGCGTGTGTCATATTTTCTGTTTTTGCATCATCCCCGCCTGTTGTAGACACAAACGTCAGCGCTGTAACGATGGTATGGTCTTACATAGGGGAACTTATTTTTAACATGCTGGTGCTTGTAGGAGCTGTAAAAATGGCAGACCGTGTTGTACGGGAGATGATGGGATTGTAAGGGTGCATAAAATAATACAATCCGATACCCTCAAGGTTCCTTGAACTGAACACCATCACCAAAAACAACAGGATGACCTGTTCTTGGATCAAGCAAATCCCCATGTTCGTTGAAGCGAATTTTTTCAAGAGGTACCCCCATCTCCCTTGCCCTTTGGATTTGCCATGAGACATCATCTTCTAAGTATTTCTCGTCGCGTCTGCGCCGTATTGCCTTTATGAGTGACACAATCCAGCTTATAACTGTTAGACCAAGCAACGAGAAAAGAATGATAAATGCTAATTTTTCATTTTCTCGTGCCCACTTGTTCAGCACAGTACAGAACAACAGCAGGCAAAGCAAGGGAATCGTTAGCCTAAATTTACTGGCTAATTTAAATATAAAAGAGAGAATGAACGATCCCGCTCTAATACAAAGAGAAATAACTGCCGCGATTGGCATAGTGAAATCTCCTTTCCATGCAATCAGTATATTTCCATTATCACATATGGAAGAAATAAATGGAAGGATGCGACAAATTATATGTTATTTTACCTCTTGTTCTAGATTAGTAAAAAGATCGCTGTCAAAAAAATCCCTTATACTTATACCAAGCCCGTCACACAATTTTTTTATGGTAGCAATTCCCGCATTATATGTCGTACCCTTTACAATATCATTTACAGTAGATTGTGTAACACCTGAAATATTGCTAAGAGCGTTAATGGTTAAATTCCTTTCCATGCACAACTCTTCAATTCGTTTAA
>DULL01000043.1 GCA_012840395.1 Clostridiaceae bacterium
AACAATGTGCTCCACCTGATAAGGTGCGAATGATGCCAGTTACGATAAGCAATATCGCAATTTCAACAGTAATATCCATGATGAAAGCAAAGGAAAAAAGAATACACAATTTAATAATACTGCCTAGCAAAATTTCTGCACCGAAAGACAGAACTTCTGTCTGGTCTGCCCTGGAAACTTTTTTTGCCACATATGTTCCTAATGCTTGTCCAATTTTATGAATTGAAATTTCATTCATCCATGTCACCTCTGGCTCCATAGTATCACCTATTCCATATATTTCCTAGGGCAAATTTGCAACCTGTTGAAATAACGTCTTAACTCGTAGGAATTGTTGTTTGAATCGTTGTATTTCCCAAAAGAATAAAGTCCCCTTAACAGGGGCTGAGAAAATTAAAGAGGTTTTTGTTGTATGCTAATTACTATTTTTTATCATTTTCATAGGGACATGAAGACATTATTATTACAGCAGAAATCTACGGCGTAGTGTCTGATAACAACTTTTCAAAATTAATTTGGCTTAGTAATTCTTCGATATACCGGGTAACTTGGACATAATCTTCGATAACTCGTATTAACACATACATTGCAGGTGGCCGCAGTTCTTTAGCATACTGATTGATCGCAGAGATACTTGGAGCATTACGATGTGTCATTTTATTTCTAAATTCAGTAACATAGGCATGGTTTCCACCCCATGGGGTAGTATCCATATTGTCTGCTTCCCTAAAATATGCATCAATACGCTTAGCTTGTGGAATTGCATTTTTACCCTGGGCGCAATTGTTAAATAAAGTACGGTAGTAAACCTTATCAATATCATATTTAAGATGAAATGAATGTTATATAGTTGCGCCAACAAATCCCACAATGTAGAGGTGCGAAATATTATGTTTGTCATCTACATTTAATTTTGTTAATGCAAAGTTTAACGATGTACCACAGCATGATTTCTGCAGCGTTATCTGTAAACTATTACAGTTATTGGGAACTAATGCATTAAACCTAACATTCAACTATTCCTAGATAATAGTTAGCAGGTTTAACTTTCATTTCACCAGGCAATAATCCTATGGAGAATGTCAGTGTAAAAGGATGGTAAAATGATCATGGCTGGATTGTTACAAACACTGAAAAACTTTCTTGCATATAAAGAGCCCCTGGATACAGAGGAAGGCTTTGAACTTCTTGAAGGGGAATATGAGGGAGCTGAGCATGAAAAAAATGAGAAGCCGACTTCAAAATCGAATATAGATCAAAGTAAGGCCATAGAAAAAAATACCAGTTCTCCTTTTAAAGCTGCGAAATGGAATGAATATAGAAAAAAAGAGAATAAAAATCAATTACCAATGCAAGACGGATTGGTTTTTTCGGAGCTTAAGGCAAACCTTGAAAATATAAAACAGGAATTCAACATGCCTAAAAATGAAGACATTGTTATCAGAGAATTTACTGTGGGTATGAACAAAAAAGCATTTATCGTCTTTGTAGATGGAATGGCGGATAAAATCGTTATTAACGACTTCATACTGCGCCAGCTTATGAACCTTGAGCATTTTAAAGGTTATAAGAATGGATGCCCCGTTGATTATGTTATGAACCATGTATTATCCATTAATAATGTCGAAAAGGTGAAGGAATATAAAAAAATCATATCTCAAATTCTGAATGGTGTTACAGCCTTATTCATCGATGGCTGTGAAGAAGCCTTATTGATTGAGAGCAGGGGATATGAAAAAAGGAATATCGACAAGCCATCTACCGAATCGGTGGTTATGGGATCCCAGGAAGGCTTTACAGAAAACTTGCGCACCAATATCACGCTAATAAGAAGAATTATAAAAAACAAAGACCTCATTACTGAAATTCAACCTGTAGGAAAAACCAGCAACTCAAACTGTGCAATTATGTATCTTGAAGGGATAGCCAACCCGGAACTGGTAAAGGAAGTAAAGAGGAGAATAAAAAGCATCAATATTGATTTTGTAACAGGGGATGGCATGATAGAGCAATTTATTGAAGACAAACCGTTTCAAATCATCCCACAGGTATTAAACACCGAAAGGCCTGACAGAGCAGCTTCCTTTATTATGGAAGGGCAGGTTGTCATAATAGGAGAAGGTGTTCCCTTTGTTAATGTAGTGCCTGTCACATTCTTTGCCATGTTCCATGCCTCTGAGGACTCCTTTTTAAGATGGCCCTTTGGCACGGCAATACGGTTAATACGAATACTTGGTTTATTTTTTGCAACATTATTACCGGCACTTTATGTATCTCTGATCCTTTATCATCAGGAAATGATCCCTACAGACCTGCTGGTTGCATTTGCAACAGCAAGGGAAAATGTGCCTTTTCCCACGATCATTGAAGTATTGATATTGGAAATATCCTTTGAGTTGATTCGTGAGGCCGGAGTCAGAGTTCCAGGTATCATAGGTCCAACCCTTGGCATTATTGGAGCGTTAATACTTGGACAGGCAGCGGTGGCTGCAAATTTAGTAAGCCCTGTTCTCATCATTGTTGTGGCGGTAACGGGTCTGGGGAATTTTGCCATACCCAGCTATTCTTTAGCAACAGGAATACGGCTGATTCGATTTGGTTTAATACTAGCCGGGGCATTTTTAGGCTTTTACGGGGTCGCTGCTGTTTTATTTATTGTAGGCTGTTTTGTATGCAACATGAAATCCTTTGGTGTGCCCTTTCTTTCACCGATTTCTCCCGTAACGAAGAAAAATCCGGATATCATTGCAAGAGCGCCTAACTTTAAACAAAAAAAGAGGCCTGATTATCTTAATACACCGAACCAAAAGCGTACGAGTGATAGATAAAGAAGTTAGGCTGGGAAAAGGAGGAAGTTGAGTCTATGATAAAGGAAGGGAAATTTGGAACTCACGAAGCAGTATGTCTGGTTACCATTACCATCACAGCAAAGATGTTTTTTACAAGTCCCGGGGTATTGGCGGATATATTAGGTCCAGCTACTTGGTATATGACTTTATTATCTGCAGCCACAGCTTCTGTAGGCTTTACCTTTATCTATCTTTTACTTAAACGCTTTCCGGGTAAAAATATAGTAGAAGCTTTTGAAGCTTCCCTTGGACGTTTTTGCGGGTTCATTTTTTCTTTTTTGCTGGTTCTGTTATTTATGCTGAACGCTTCGGCTATCGTCAGAGAATTCGTAGAGGTACTAAAGGTTTATGTGCTTCCATTGACTCCGATAAGCTTTCTTATAGGTATATTTGTCGCAGTGGTTACGGTTGTGAGTTTTTTGGGGTTGGAGACCATAGCGAGATATGCAAAGCTGTCTGCGTATATACTTCTGACAAGTTTTATTACTGTGCTTATACTGGCATCACAAAAATATGAGACTTTCCGCATGTTTCCCATTCTAGGACATGGGCTTGCAAAAACAATTCAGCATGGATTGGCCAGAAGCTCATTCTATGGGGAGGTGTTGATCTTGGCAGTAGTAGCAGGCTCGCTTCAAGGGACGAAATATGTTAAAAAGGCGGGATACTTGAGCCTTGCACTGTCCGGTATTCTGGTATCATCCGCTCTTTTGGCTTTTACCCTAACATTTCCTTATTACACAGGAGGGGAAATTACTGCCCCCATGTATCAGTTAACAGCCATGATCGATTATGGAAGGTTTCTTCAAAGGCTTGAACCTATTTTCCTTTTCATATGGTTTATAAGTTCATTTGTATCCGTAACGGCAATATTCTACACGTCTGCAAGCTTATATTGCAAAATTTTCAGAATTCAGGACATGAGGCCTATCATTTTTCCTTTTGCAACTATTCTTTATACAATTGCTATTATGCCGGGCGATATTACCACGGTTGCCACCGGATATATCCACAGGTCCAGGGAATATGGCTGGACAATACTTTATATCCCGCCGCTCATCGCTCTCATTATGGCAATCGTAAAGAAAAAGGAGGTTAAGAATAAAAATGCGTAGAACAGCATTGCTTATTCTAATATGTTGTATTTTTTCAAGTATGCTTACTGCCTGCATTGATGCAAATGAAACCGACGACTTTGCACATGTGCTTGCCGTTGGTATTGACAAAGGGGTATCCAATAAATGGCGAATCACCGTCCAGTTTGCCACCTTGAAAAAAGACGGAGATAATAAAATGCAAACAACAGGAGGAAATGAAATCTTTGAAATTCAGGAGCAGGATGGCTATACCTTCATTGCCCTGGATGCTCCTTCATTTTATGGAGGCGTGAGTATGATTAATTCCATTCTACCGAGAAAGCTGAATTTCATGCATACAAAATTACTCGTATTATCCGAGGATATTGCAAAGTCGGGTCTGGTTGGCGAATATCTCGCTCCCATTGCGAGATACAGGGAGATTCGAAGGAATGTTCGCGTACTTATCTCCAAATGCAAAGCATACGAATTTATCAAAGAGAACAAGCCTTTTTTCGGCAAAACCCTCTCCAAGAGTATGGAACAAATGGTGCAGGAATGGTCCAACATGGACTTTTTCCCAAATATTACACTGGGTGATTTTTACGATGACATTAAATCCACCTACAATCAGCCAATTGCCATTTTGGCCTGTGTTAATGATTATAGCAATTTTAAGGAAACAGGGAGCCAATGGGGAGAGGAATTCAAGTCGGAAGGAGATTATTTGGCAGGGCAGATTCCGAGGATTGGAGGAAACAAGATTGAGCTTTATGGCACAGCAGTATTTGATGGAGATACCATGGTAGGAGAACTGAACGGAGACGAAACCCGGCTCATGTTAATGGCACGGGACCAGTTCCAAAGGGGATTTTTTACAATACCGGACCCCAAAAATCCGGATTTGATCGTGCCTTTGGATGTCCGGGCTGCAAGAAAACGCAAGGTAATGATAAAGCTTGAAGGGGATAAGCCTGTTATCGATCTTAAGATACAACTCGAAGGGGATTTGCTTGCCGTACAGAGCGGAATTAACTACGAAAGCAAAGAGTTGAAGCCTGTGCTGGAAAAAGCTTTTGAGCAGTATATAAAAAACGGGCTGGACAATCTGGTAGAAAAATGCCAACAACTAAATGCGGATGTCTTCCTTTTTGGAGGTATAGCCGCGAGACAATTTGCTACAATCGAGGAATGGGAGCGGTATAACTGGATTGAAAAATTTGAAAAAGCGGAAGTAAATACAGAAGTTGATTTTACCATACGTAGAACAGGAGCAATTCTAAAAAGCTCCCCTGTCATTAAGGCAAAGGGGAAAGAGTAAATGAAGCTTGTAGTGAGTATCTATGTTTTGTTATCAACAATACATATTTTAAGCTTTGCAAAATATAATCGGAGCAAGAAAAATAAAACGGCTGCCGCAGGAGCAATTCTTCTGGGGCTTATATCCATTTTGCTGCCTGCAATAGTGATATTAACAAGATAAATATCAAGAACTCCGTCTATTGGAATGATGAATCAAGAAATGGGCAGCAATAATAACAGATGCCATTGTTATAAAATAAAAAACAATGGCATCCCGGTTATCTATATTCCATTATATGCCTTCAGATAAATATCTTTCAATTCCGACACCAGAGGCATTCTTGGATTTGCTGTTGTGCATTGGTCTTCAAAAGCTTTATCTGCAAGTTCATCCAAAGCCTGCATAAACTGGTCCTCCGATATCCCGCAATCCTTTATGGACAGGGGCATTTGCAGCTGCTTCATCAGGTCAGTTACCGCAGATATCAGGCTGTTTATGCCTTCCTCCGTATTGCGGCAGGGCAATCCAAGATATTTAGCTATTTCCGCGTATTTTTCATCCGCTATATAGTGTTCATATTTTGGAAAGGCAGTGAACTTTTCCGGCCTTGAAGCATTGTATCTGATAACATAAGGGAGTAAAACGGCATTAGCTCTTCCGTGAGGTATATGAAATTTACCGCCTAATTTATGTGCCAGACTGTGATTAATACCCAGGAAAGCGTTGGTGAAGGCCATACCTGCTATACATGACGCGTTATGCATCTTTTCACGTGCCTTTTGATCATCACCATTCATATAGACCTTCGGCAAATATTCAAATACAAGCTGGATAGCCTTCATGGCAAGTCCGTCTGTGTAGTCCGATGCCATAACCGATACGTAAGCTTCGATTGCATGAGTTAATACATCCATCCCTGTATCGGCTGTAACATGTGCAGGTACCGATTGCACAAATTCCGGGTCAATAATGGCCACGTCCGGTGTCAGCTCGTAGTCTGCCAGCGGATATTTCACTTCTTTTTCCGGGTCTGTTATTACTGAAAAGGATGTTACTTCCGAACCCGTTCCTGAAGTGGTAGGAATAGCTACCAATTTGGCTTTATTCCCCAGAGGAGGATACTTGAACACTCTCTTGCGGATATCCATAAACTTCATGCGAAGATCATTGAAGTCGGTTTCAGGATGTTCATAAAATAACCATATTGCTTTAGCGGCATCAATTGCAGATCCTCCTCCCAGAGCAATGATAACATCAGGCTGAAAGGTTTCTGCTGCTTTAACACCTTCTCTTACCGTATCAACTGTCGGGTCCGGCTGTACCCTGTCAAAAATCTCTGAATGCACATAGTTTCTGCCTTCACGTTTTCTTAAATGGTACAGGACTTTTTCCACATATCCCAGTTTGACCATTACTTTATCCGTAACTATAAAAGCCCGCGAGATATTGGGCATTTTCGACAGATACTGGACAGAGCCGGGCTGGAAATAGATTTTCTCCGGTATTTTAAACCACTGCATATTGTACCTTCTCCTTGCCACACGTTTCTTATTGATTAAATTTACAGCGGTGATATTGGCAGTTGTGCTGTTTCTGCCGAAGGAACCACAGCCTAATGTGAGTGAAGGCATATTGGTATTATATATGTCCCCTATAGCCCCATGACTGGAAGGCTGATTGACAATAATCCTTCCGGTGTTTACCCTTTCTGCAAACTCGTTGATTACACATTCATCGCTGGAATGGATAACCGCAGAATGGCCAGACCCTCCGAAATTAACCATTTCCACGGCTCTTTGGATACCTTCGGCAGAATTGTTCACTTTAAAACAGGCCAATATGGGACATAATTTCTCCCTGGATAAAGGATATTCAGGTCCTACCCCTTCAATTTCAGCAACCAGTATTTTTGTACCCTCCGGGACCTTGATTTCCGCCATTTGTGCTATGGTTTCAGCAGATTTGCCCACAATTTTCGGGTTCATGGCACATTTCTTTTCATCAATAGCCAGGCTTTCCAGCCTTTCCCTTTCTTCTTCATTGACAAAATAGCAGCCGAGTTTCTTCATATATTCCGTAACAGGTTCGTATATATCCCTGTCAATAATAACCGCCTGCTCTGAGGCGCAAATCATACCGTTATCAAAGGTTTTTGACAAAATCAAATCGGTTACCGCCCTCTTTATATCCGCTGTCTTTTCTATATAACAGGGTACATTACCAGGACCAACTCCCAATGCAGGCTTTCCGGCACTGTACGCTGCTTTGACCATGGATGAGCCGCCTGTGGCCAGTATTAAAGAAATGCCATCATTTTTCATCAATGCCTGGGTAGCCTCTATGGAGGGATTTTCTATCCATTGAATGCAGTGCTCCGGAGCTCCTGCTTTGACAGCTGCATCCCGTACAATTCTGGCAGCCTCTGCACTGCATTGCTGTGAACCGGGATGAAAAGCAAATATAATCGGGTTTCTCGTCTTCATTGCAATAATGCACTTGAATAATGTAGTTGATGTAGGATTTGTGACCGGTGTAATACCGGCAATAATACCAACCGGTTCTGCAATATCAAAATAGTCTTCTTCTTCATTTTCATTAATAATGCCTACAGTTTTTTCATATTTTATACTGTGGTAAATGTATTCGGTAGCAAATAAGTTTTTAATAACCTTATCTTCATAGACCCCCCTCTGGGTTTCTTCAATTGCCATTTTTGCCAGCCTCATATGGTTAGCTAATCCGGCAAGGGCCATTTCTTTAACAATATGGTCCACTTGCTCCTGGTTTAATTTAACCATTTCTTTCAAGGCCATCTTGCCATTTTCTACCAACTTTTCAATAACAACAGGCACTTCTCTGTCAGTTTTATTCTGTTCGGCCATAAAAATCCTCCTATCCTGCATAACATAACTTTTGCCGCTTTATATAGTATGTTAACAAGACCAGATTTTTATTACAGATAAATTGGTTTGTGCAGATTAGTTCTTCGTCATCTTTCCGTACTCCCAATACTTCCGGTTTTATTTGTTGCGCCTGAATGTGACTGTTATCGTTGTGCCCTTTCCGGGCTTGCTTAACAGCTGAACCCTGGCATTATGGAATTCCGCACTGTGCTTTACAATGGAAAGCCCCAGCCCGGTTCCGCCGGTTTCCCTTGAATGAGACTTGTCAATTCTATAAAAACGTTCAAACACCCGGCTTTGGTGCTCTCTGGGAATGCCAAAACCATTATCTGCAACGGTTAGTACGACATTATCGGGTAAAGCTCTGACACTTACATCAACCGTGCCTTTTTCATAATTGTATTTGATTGCATTATCGCACAGGTTATAGATCATTTCCTCCAGGATTTGCCTGACACCTGAAATGATAGCATTCTCACCGCTGACTGACAGCTTTATCTGTTTCTGCTGCGCAAGGGAAGATAGTCTGCTGACTGTTTCCGTTGCCAATTCCAATAAGTCAATCTCTTCAAAAGGAAGCTGAACATTTTTCTCATCCAGCCTGGAGATCCGTATCACATCGTCTATAAGGTTTATGAGATGCCTTGCTTCTTTGTATATGCGGTTAGCAAACTCGGGAATGTCCTCCGGCTGCACCATGCCGTTTTTCATAAGCTCTGCATAACCTGAAATGGAGGTAAGGGGCGTTTTGAGTTCATGGGACACATTGGCAGTAAACTCACGGCGCATTTTTTCAGCAGATTGTTTCTCTGTTATATCCAGTATAAATAGAATAACTCCTTTGACAACCATATCATCCTTAACAGGGCTGACCAGTAAATGAAAAGAATCCTCACCAATTGTAAATGTATTTTCAAATAAATGCCCGCCCATAGCTGTCTCTATTGCTTTTTGGAGGGGTATGCTTCGATCTAAGGTTAATATATGCTTGTTAATTATATCCTGGGTGCTTACATTAAATATGCTTGCAGCACTTTTGTTGATGAATAATATCAAGCCTTTGTTGTTTAAAACTATTATTCCTTCGCTGATATTTTCCGTAATCGCATTAAACTCTTCCTGCTTCTCCTTCAGCCTTTTGAACTGGCTTTCGATCTGTTCGTTCTGTCTTGCCATGCGGGACAGCAGTGGGGACAATTCGTCATAGACATCATTGGATAACGGATTCTCCAAATTTAAGTTGTTTAAAGGGAAAATAATTTTTTTCGTAAGCAGATTGGCAATGATCATGGTCAGCAGTATAACCAGTAGTGTAATTAAAGCGATATACGGTATAAAACCTAAAACAGATTTGAAAACACTGTTTGTTGTGGCTGATACTCTCAGAACTGTGCCGTCATTGAGCCGGACAGCCCGATAAAATGTCTGTGTACCAAGAGTTTTGGAAAGATGAACTGCTTCACCGAAGCCGTTTTTCAATGCATCGGCAATTTCCGGCCTATTGAGGTGGTTTTCCATGTTTTCTGCTTTAACCATATTATCAAACAAAACAGTTCCGTCACTTGCTACCCATGTGATCCTGCTGGAGTTTTCCTGATTTTTAAGGCCGGAAAAAACCTGTTCTCCGATTAAATTGTAGCCGTTTGAGATAAAAAGAGCTTCATTTCTGATTTCCTGCTGCATCTGGATATGGAATTCTCTGTATATGACTCCGGTTATAAGAAAGGAAGTGAGTAAAATGGTTATAAAGGCGAGCAGCAGCATGCTTTTATAAATACGCTTTTTCATGCATTTCCTCCAATCCTGTAGCCAACCCCCCTCACCGTTTCAATAACCTTTCCTGCTTCTCCGAGCTTTTGACGCAGGGTGCGGATATGCACATCCACAGTACGGGTCTCTCCTTCATACTCATATCCCCATACTTCTTCCAGGAGCTTATCCCTTGTCAATACAATACCTTCATTTTCCATTAAATATTTCAGAAGCTCAAATTCTTTGAATGTGAGGGCAACCTCCTTCCCGTCCGCTAGAACAACATGCCTGTCAATATACATTGTCAGCCGACCGGTGGATAATTCGGATGATTTGCTTACTTGTCCTGACCTTCTGAGAACAGCTTTGACACGGGACAGGAACTCCATAATTCCAAAAGGCTTGGTTATATAATCATCTGCTCCGCTGTCCAGCCCAAGAACCTTGTCATATTCTGCGCTCTTTGCAGTAAGCATTATTACCGGAATGTGCCGTGTTTTCGGTGATGCCTTTAGTTTTTTCAATATTTCAATACCGTCTTCGCCTGGCAGCATGATATCAAGCAATATTAAAGCAGGCAGCCCGCTTTCCAGCGCTTTTAAAAAAGGTCTTCCTTCGCTGAACCCAATAGCCTCATATCCGTTGGATTTAAGTGCATATATAATAAGCTCCCGTATGCTTCTGTCGTCCTCTACACAATAGATCATTTTTCAACCTCGCTAATATGCTTGCCGGTAATGGAAAATACAACCCATTCGGCAATATTTGTAGCATGATCGCCTATCCGTTCAAAATATTTGGCAATCATCATCAGGTCAATAGCAAATTCACCGTTATTGGTGTCTTCATTAATCAGCCTGATCATATCAGCCTTCACATCATTAAACAGATTATCAACTACATCATCGTAATCTATCACAGCCCTGGCAAGATCCAAATCCTGTCGAACATAAGCGTCGATACTGTCCGTAACCATTTTTATCGTAGCCTTTGCCATGTCTACAATGTGATTTGTGTTCTCTGCATCCTTTATATTGGCAAGCATAGTTATTTCCGATATATCTGCAGCCTGGTCCCCGATTCGTTCCATATCTGTAATCATCTTCAGGGCAGATGAAATCTGGCGCAAATCTCTGGCAACAGGCTGCTGCTGGAGAAGCAACTTGAGGCACAGGCTTTCAATCTCCCTTTCTTTCTGGTCTATTTCCTGATCTGCTGCAATTGCCTTTTTGGCAAGTTCTATATCTCCGTCTATCAGCGCTTTTGTCGCATTTGCTATGGCTCCTTCACACAAGGCGCCCATCTGTATCATCTGTTTTTTTAAAAGCTCCAGCTGCTCATCGAATTTATTCCTCATTACCCAAACCTCCCGGTTATATAATCCTCAGTCCGTTTATCCTTTGGCATGGAGAACAGCTCCTCTGCTCTTGAATATTCTATGACTTCGCCGTGCAGGAAAAAGGCGGTTGAATCTGCAATACGTACAGCTTGCTGCATATTATGGGTAACTATAATAATAGTATAGTCTTCTTTCAATTCAACAGCAAGGTCTTCGATTTTGGATGTTGAGATGGGATCAAGGGCTGATGTCGGTTCATCCATCAACAGGACTTCAGGCTGTACAGCCAACGCTCTTGCAATGCAAAGCCTCTGCTGCTGGCCGCCTGAGAGCTCCAAAGCGCTCTTTTTCAGGCGATCCTTTAATTCATCCCATATTGCAGCCTGCCGCAGGGATCTCTCTACCACATCATCCAGCTTGATCTTTGATCGGATGCCGTGGGTACGAGGCCCGAATGCCACATTGTCATAAACACTCATAGGAAAAGGATTAGGCTTTTGAAAAACCATTCCCACCCGTTTCCGCAGCAGGTTTATGTCCATATCACCGTAAATGTTTTCGCCGTCCAGCAAGACTTCGCCTGTTATCCGGCAGCCTTCAACAAGGTCATTCATTCGGTTCAGGCATTTCAGAAGGGTAGATTTTCCGCAGCCTGACGGCCCGATAAAGGCTGTTATTTCGTTTTTTTTGATATTCAGATTGACCTTCTTCAATGCCTGAAAATCGCCATAATACAAATCCAGATTCTCTATACGAATTTTGTCCATATCTTATCCTTTCTACTCCATTTCTTCCAGCAGCCAGAGCCTGGTATCCAGCACGTGGTATCTAATATGCAGTCAAGCATTACCCAGTACCTGACACCTTTCTCCTAATATCTGGCACCTGGTTCTTAGGATTTTGTCAGTTTTTTTGCTATATATCCTGAGAACCAGTTAATCAATACAACAATAAATAACAGTATTACAGCCGTTGCATAAGACTGGTTTACATACAACCCTTCGCTGGTAAGAGCGTACATGTGAACCGATAGCGTGCGGGTAGAATCAAACAGAAAGTCCCTGCCCTTTGGTATTTCAGCTACGGTTCCGGCAGTATAGATCAGTGCCGCGCTCTCTCCGACAATCCTTCCAATGCCCAGGATGACACCGGCCAAAATACCAGGCATTGCAGAGGGCAAAACAATTCTAAACACAGTCCTGAGCTTGCCTGCTCCCAGCCCGTAACTGCCTTCCCGGTACGAATCGGGAACAGCTTTTAATGCTTCCTCAGCGGTACGCATGACAAGCGGCAGAATCATAATTGCCAATGTGCATGCACCTGCCAGGAGAGACATTCCCCAGCCAAGAGCAGTTACAAAAAACAGCAATCCAAACAAGCCGTAAACGATTGACGGAATCCCTGACAGTGTCTCGGCAGTAATTCTGATTATGCCAACCAGCCTTTTGCCTCTTTTCGCATACTCAACCAGATAGATGGCAGAAAAAATTCCTATAGGCGCTGCAATCAGAAGCGAGATTAACGTCATGATAACAGTATTTATCAAAGCCGGCATAAGTGACATATTCAAGGTGTTGTATTCCCACTGAAACAGCTCAGGCTTGATATTAGGTATCCCTCTTATCATGATATACCCAATCAAAAAAAGCAAAATACCTATGGTAAGAATTGTTGATACTAACACCAGGAGGAACAGGGCCAGCGACAGGGGGCTGCGTTTATAGGCCTTGAGCTTTTGCCCGAATGATCGCTTGTTTATGCATTCCATCAGCCAGTCCTCCTTTTAAGCAGTGACAATAATAAATTTATAATAAGAATAAATACAAACAGCACAACAGCTGTCGCAATCAGGGCCTCCCTGTGCAGTTCCGCAGCATAGCCCATTTCAATGATTATGTTGGCTGTAAGTGTCCTGACGCCTTTCAGCAATCCGGCAGGCATTCGTGCCTGGTTTCCTGCAACCATGATGACTGCCATGGTCTCTCCGATGGCTCTGCCTATACCCAGGACCACAGCAGCCATGATGCCGGATTTTGCAGCCGGAAGCATTACAAAAAATATGCTCCTTTCATGGCTCGCCCCAAGTGCCAGTCCGCCTTCATAATAGCTTTGAGGGACCGCTCTGATTGCTGATTCGCTTACACCTGCAATCGTAGGCAAAATCATGATGCCCAGGAGAATGGATGCCGTCAACATGCTGCTACCGGTGCCCCCAAAGGTATCACGGATAAAAGGAACTATGACTACAAGTCCGAAAAACCCGTATACAATGGAAGGAATCCCTGCGAGCAGGTTTATTGCAGGTTTTAAGATGCGGTACAGCCTTTTTGGGCAGTACCTGGCCATGAATACAGCTGTCAAAATCCCTATGGGTACTCCAATCACTGCAGCGCCGGCTGTTACATAGATACTTCCCAATATCATGGGTAAAATTCCAAAAGAAGGAGGTGTATTATTAGGTTTCCAGGTTGTGCCCAGCAGAAAATCAAATATTCCGATTTTCGCCATAGCAGGTATGCCGTTTATAAACAGAAATAAACAAATAAGTGCAACAGCCAGAATGGATGTGCATGCTGCTGCAAAAAATATTGCTTTCATTATGCTTTCTTTATATTTTGTCATAGATACTTAACCCCTTAAAAGCCTGTATACGCACCTGATCTGGCAAAATACCCTGCCAGTTTATTTTGGCTTACTTAGCAACCTCATTCCAGGAGGTAATTTCCCCTTTGAAAATACCTTTAATTTGGTCACTTGTCAGATTACTTACCGGGTTTTCCTTATTTACAATGACAGCAAGTCCATCCATAGCTATAACTGTTGGTTTCAAGCTTTTCAATTCACTCTCCTTCAACTCTCTGGATGCCATGCCGATATCACAGGTTCCTTCCATCGCTGAATTCATGCCTGTTGTGGAATCACTGAGCTGTATTTCAATTTCAGCATTGGTGTTCAGCTTCAAATAAGCCTCTTTTAGCTTCTCCATGACCGGAGTTACAGACGAGGATCCCGCAACCACTATTTTGCCGGAAGGCTTGGTGCCGCTGTAAGGCCCTTCTTCTGAAGCAGCAATATAGCCATTGTCTTCAACTACCTTTTGTCCGTCACTGCTGAGGATAAAGCTGATAAAATCCTGAGCCAGTTCGCTGATGTCTTCCTTGGTTGCAATATTAAAAGGCCTGAATACTTTGTAAGCATTGTTTTTTATATTTTCAACGGTGGGTTCTGTTCCATCAATCTTAACTGCTTTGACGGTATCATTTAATGAACCTAAGGAGATATACCCAATGGAGTTCTTATTGCCAGCTACTGTGGTCATTACGATTGAAGTACTGTTTACAACAGTTGCCTCGTCTGTCGTATTATCTACCTTGTTTCCGTTTGCATCCTTTTCTTCAATTCCAAATAGTTCAATAAATGCTCCTCTGGTGCCCGATCCATCTTCCCGGGAAACAACTACAATGTCATTGCTGCCTCCGCCTGCACAGCCTGTGAAGAGGATTGTCAGCATGATTAAGGCTAACACAAGTCTTATATTCTTTTTCATTCCGTTTTTTCTCTCCTTTTCTTTCTCTGTATCTTTTTCCTTAACAACTCAAATATTACAGTAAAGAAGTTAAAGGTAGATGCAGGTTTAGGTTAAATTCTTGTAAAATATCAAAATATATATCCTTTCATATAATCAATCTAATGACCTTCCTTGGGGACTCTGCTTTCGCTGAAGTTAACATCCATGAATCCTGCCTCTACTGTAAAATTTTATTTGGAGGTGGACTAATAATAGATGGATTACTGAAAACATTTTAGTACTTTTCTGCTTATAAAATACTTGTCACTGATAATACTAATTTTATAAATAAAAAGAGAATGCCAGCCTATCCCGACATCCTCTCATCATTGCCCAATCTTAAATTTACCTTACACTGCGTAATATAGCCATCGTAAAAACTACTTGATTTGGAATTGGTGATATAATTATTTACGCTTTAGTCTGCCTTTTAGCTCCTTTACTTTTGTTTCAATTGTTGAAATTACCTTTTTAAACTCCTCATCACTTTTTTCCCAGTGGGATCATCTAAGCCCCAATCTTCTCTATGTTTGCAGGGAAGATAAGGGCATTACACATTGCACCCCATTGTAATAACAATATCTACCGGAGGGATATCATCAAGCAGCTTTGAATGTTGGGTTTTCTCCATATCTATATCATATAGCTCTTTCATTAGACGCACAGCGTCCTGATTAATTCTGGGTTTTGTTTCTGTACCAGCAGAGTAGCTTTCAAATATATATCCTGCAAGATGCTTACCAAGTGCCTCAGCTATCTGGCTTCGACAAGAATTATGAACACAAATAAATGCGACCTTGGGTTTATTACCCATAACCATCACACTCCATTTCAGCAGCATTTCTCACCGCTTGAACATTCACAGCTCGGCTCACTCCCTGTAAGCCAACCCATAATCACGGCAAAGGCACATCCCACTCCGGCATCAACAGTGATGGCGTTTGTGGGACAATTTTTCGCGCAAGCGCCACACTCCATACAACGGTCTTTATCTTCAATCTTTGCTTTCTTTTCATTGACACTGAAAACTCCATGAGGACAAACTTCCGTACATCTTCCACAGCCTATACATTTTTCAGCAGACAAACGAAGCGTTGCAACATTTTTCAAATATCTATGTTTCATAGTGTCCTCCTTTATACATAGATACTATTTATCAGCAACAATACAATCCCTACTATTAATGAAATAGCAATAAGCGGCACAGCTATTTTCATTTCTTTGATAACACCGGAAAAGGATGTATATGTTGATGAGCCTGTGAAATTCATTGCCAAATAAGCCGAAAATGATGGCAATACCAGCAAATTCCCTATGGCAAGAAGCAAGGAT
>DULL01000044.1 GCA_012840395.1 Clostridiaceae bacterium
AAAATGGTTTTTTGAGAAAGTGGGGCATTATGAAGCAAAAAAAGAATATTTCTTTAAAATACCTGGCATACCTATAGCTTATTGGATAAGTAATCATGTGATTAGCTGCTTTATAAAAGGAAAACCATTGGATAACTTCGCAGAGCCCAAAGTGGGCTTGCAAACAGGGAATAATGATATATTCTTAAGGTTATGGCATGAAGTTGCATTTAATAAAATAGGTTTTGGTTATCCGAATTGTGAAAAAGCAGCCGGGAGCAAGTTAAAATGGTTTCCGTATAATAAGGGCGGAGAATACAGAAAATGGTATGGTAATAATGAATATATAGTTAATTGGGAAAATGATGGTTTTGAGATAAAAAACTATAGAGATAAAGATGGTAAGTTAAAGTCAAGACCCCAAAATACTGCGTTTTACTTTAAGAGAAGTATAACATGGTCATTTGTAAGTTCATCATATTTTGGAGTTAGATATTCTGATCAAGGTTTTATTTTTGATGTAAGTGGATCATCTTTATTTCCTCAGGAAGAATACCATTTATTCTTAACGGGACTGTTATGTGCAAAAATTTCAACTATTCTTATAAATGTTCTAAATCCTACTATAAGTTTTCAAGTTGGAGATATTGCTTCAATGCCAGTTATATTGCCGGATGTTAATATGAAAGTATTAATTGATGATTTGGTTAAAGAGAATATTCAATTATCCCGCAGTGAATGGGACTCCTTTGAAACATCCTGGGATTTCAAAAAGCACCCGTTGCTCATTCATAAGGGCAATTGCACAACGATAGAACAAGCCTTCAATAACTGGACAACCTTTACAGAAAGACAGTTTAACCAGCTAAAAGCCAACGAGGAGGAACTAAACCGCATATTCATTGAAATATATGGCTTGCAGGATGAACTCACTCCCGAAGTGGAGGACAAGAATATAACCATCAGAAAAGCAGACAGGATAAGGGATATTAAATCCTTTATCTCCTATGCGGTAGGTTGTATGTTTGGACGATATTCCATTGATGCAGAAGGCCTTATTTATGCCGGCGGGGACTTCAATGACAGGTGGAAGTATGATAACGGACAGTGGAAAGTGAGAAAGACAGTAAAAGATGAAGAAGGTAAGGTAATTGAGGATACATGGGTTGATGCTACCTTTGCACCTGATATGGATAATGTACTGCCCATTACCGATGATGAATATTTTGAGGATGACATTGTCAGCAGGTTTGTCGAGTTTCTGAAGGTAATATTTAGCGGGGATACTTTGGAAGAAAACCTGGACTACATTGCAGAAGCATTAGGAAGAAAACCTTCCGAAACATCAAGACAGGCTATACGAAGATACTTTATGAAGGATTTCTATAAAGACCATGTACAGGCATACCAGAAAAGACCTATTTATTGGTTATTCGATTCAGGAAAACAGGATGGTTTTAAAGCCCTTATCTATATGCACCGCTATGACGAATTTACTGTAGCGAGGGTTAGAACCGACTATCTTCATAGGTTACAAAAGTCCTATGAAGCTGAGATTAAAAGGCTGGATATTATAATTGACTCCAATGCATCTCAGAGGGAGAAAGCCAATGCAAGAGGGAAGAAGGAACAGATAGTGAAGCAGATGGAAGAGTGTCTGCAGTATGACCAGGTAATTGCCCATGTTGCAAACCAGAGGATAAAAATAGATTTAGATGACGGAGTAAAAGAAAATTATGCCAGGTTCCAGGGTATTGAGATACCCCAGGGAGAAGGCAGGAAGCCATTGAAAGCTGATTTGCTGGCAAAGATATTGTAAAATTGAAAACAAAATAAAAAGATCAAGCAACAACAGGGACAAAAAAGCCTTTTAAACAGATGACAATGCACTAAGACAATTTTATACATTTGTAATTGAAGGAAGGATTGCTATGGACTTAAATCAAATAAAAACTTTGCTTGAAGATACATTTAGTAAAGAATTAAGTGAAGGCAAGAAACGTCATATAGTATTCTGGTATGACGATAATGGAGAATTTAAGGAAGATATTGATACACTAAATTTTGAAAATGCCAAGATACTTAAATTAAATAAAAATAATTATTTTTTTGTAAAATACCAGTTGGAAAAAGCAGACCCTGAATCAAATTATCTTATTTATGCACCTTTTGGAAAACCAAATCCCAGAGAGAATTACTTACTGGATGTATTGAAATACAATATGGAATTCTCAACTGACAAGTCCACTGTTATTATGAGAGACTTAAATATTTCGGATGAGAGTTTAAGGAACACATTCAGTAAGTATATAAAATTCTTCAATAACAAAGACAGGTATAGAATTTTCAAAGGGTATGAAATAGAAAGGTACACAGAAGAACTGGTAGATGTGGCTGTGCTATCGGTATTGTGCAAGCTGCCTTATCCGGATTTTGATGAAGTTTTAAGAGTGCTTTTAATGGAAGAAGATTTAGAAAACAACAGATACCTGGAAGCTATCGAGAAATTTGGAAGGTTAGAGGTACTATGGAAACTTGCTGATAAATACTATGGGTATTGCGATAGGGAACCTACTCTCGAAAAATTGGCAATATTTATGTTTATTACAAATGTTGCATATTCACTTAACAGTCAGTTGCCTGAAACCTGGAGGAAATATGTTTCTCCGAGAAAGACTGACTGTGTGGTATTCATAAGCAACTTCATGAACCACTCCCTCTACTCTAAAGATTATAATATACTGGCAAACAACATAGAAGAGAAACTGAAAGTGTCTGACCATGTGAAAATGTGGGATATAGAAGACTATATAAAATGTGATACTTTCAAAGCCTTTGATGAGGCAATAATAAAGAAGCTAAAAGAACACTTGGTATTTGATATAGGAGAATTTGATAAGTACAGGGATATTATTCAGGAAAGAAGACCAAAGCACTGGTACAATTTCTATAAATTCGAATATGAGAGTATTTATTGGTCTATTGAGCTATTTGATTCCTGGAAAAATGTAAGTAATGACATAAAGCAATATACTCCATCAGAGTTCGCTGAAAAATATGCGAAACAGTATTATAAGCTGGATACTGCCTACAGAAAATTCTATTATTCTTTTGACAGGCTTCAAAACAAGGAGCTGCTGATGGAATTAAGGGATAAGGTTGAAAATGTCTATGTTAACGCTTTCCTTAATACACTTTCCATTAAGTGGGCTGATAGTCTGGAAACCCTAAATGGGAATTGGAAAATTCCAGGTATGATTATGCAGAAAGATTTTTACAGTACTTACATAAAACCTTTTATGAGCCGTGGTGAAAGGGTATTTGTTATTATTTCAGATGCGCTTCGTTATGAGACTGCCAGGGAGTTTTGCAACCTGCTCAACAAAGAGAGAAAAGGGTCTGCGGAGATTGCATATATGCAAGGCTGCATACCGTCCAGTACCCGCATTGGCATGGCATCTCTTTTACCTCATAAGTCTATTACCATGGATGAGGATTATAAGGTATATGTAGACGGTGTTTCTTCAGAAGGTACGGATAACAGGAATAAGATTTTAAATAATAACATCCATAAATCAATAGCTGTACAGTTTATGGATGTTATTGAGATGAAGCGGGATGATATGCGTAAAATCTTAAGCGGTAAAGAACTAATATATATATATCACAATACCATTGATGCAAGAGGAGATGACAGCAAAACCGAAAGGGAAGTTTTTGATGCAGCAGAAAAAGCCTTTGAAGAATTAATAATGCTAATAAATAGCCTGGTAAATAATGTTTCGGCTATAAATATCATAATAACTGCCGACCATGGATTTATATATAAACGAGGAAGCCTCATGGAAAGCGATAAGATAACAAAAGGTTCCATTGAAGATGCTTATGAAAACAGACGGTTTGTACTTAGTACAAAACCTGTTGAGTTGGAGGGAATCTTATCGTTTAGTATGGAGTACTTGCTTGGACCTGGTACTAACCTAAAATATGTATCACCAAGAGGTGTAAACAGATTTAAGGTACAGGGCGCAGGAGCCAAATATGTGCATGGTGGTACATCCTTGCAGGAGATTCTTATTCCTGTTGTTAAATTTAAGAATGATAGGAGCAGGAATGGTAAAAATGAAGTGAGAAAAGTTGATGTAAAACTTACAAGCATAACCAGAAAGATAACCAACATCATATCTTATCTTGAATTTTTTCAGACCGAGAAGATAGAAGAAAAGCGTGTACCAATGAGACTGAAAGTATATTTTGAAGATGAAGATGGAAACCGCATATCCAATGAAAATATTATTATTGCCGACAGCAGGTCGGAAACCTATGAGGATAGAAGTTTTAGGGAAAAATTTGTATTAAAGAACAAAAAATATGACAAAACCAAGAAATATTATCTTGTCATGGAAGACGAAGATGAAACTGTAGAAAAGATATATGATAGGATTCCTTTTATTATTGATATAGCCATTAGTGATGAATTTGGATTTTAAGGTGTGGGAGATATATGGATGAATTAAGCAGGAAACTTAATCAATATTTTGCCGGCAGGGTTGTAAGAAAGGACCTGACAAAAAAGATAAAAGAAGGAGCAAATGTACCCGTTTATGTTCTTGAATATCTTCTGGGCATGTATTGCGCAACAGATGATGAAGAAGGTATAACCGAGGGCGTTGAAACAGTAAAAAGAATCCTGGCTGAAAATTTTGTGCGTCCTGATGAAGCAGAGAAAGTAAAATCCAAGATAAGGGAAATAGGGAAGTATACCGTTATAGACAAGGTTAGTGTAAAACTCAATGAAAAGAAAGATGTATACGAGGCCGAATTTTCAAATTTAGGGATAAAGGGAGTGGAAATTTCCCCTGCATATATAAAACAATATGAAAAACTTCTTTGCGGGGGAATATGGTGCATTATCAAAATGGATTATTATTATGATGAAGAAGCCAAAGGGACAAGCCCTTTTAATATTAGCAATTTGACTCCCATACAAATGCCTAATCTTGACATGGAAGAGATAATGAACGGAAGAAAAAATTTCACAAAAGATGAATGGATAGATGTTCTGTTACGCTCAGTTGGAATGGAACCTACGAGGTTTGAAAACACTGTAAAGTGGCATCTTTTAGCCAGAATGATACCTCTTGTGGAAAACAATTATAACCTGTGTGAATTGGGACCTCGAGGCACAGGAAAATCTCATATTTATAAAGAAATATCGCCAAACAGCATACTGGTATCGGGAGGTCAAACGACTGTAGCTAATTTATTTTATAATATGGCTTCCAGACAGATTGGCCTTGTTGGACTTTGGGATTGTGTGGCCTTTGACGAGGTAGCGGGCATTACATTTAAAGATAAAGATGGGATACAGATAATGAAGGATTACATGGCATCTGGGTCCTTTGCCAGAGGGAAGGAAGAGAAGAATGCCTCTGCTTCTATGGTATTTGTGGGAAATATTAACCAAAGTGTAGATATACTCCTGAAAACATCCCACCTATTTGAGCCCTTTCCTGAGGCAATGGCAAATGACACTGCGTTTTTTGACAGGATGCATTATTATATACCCGGATGGGAGATACCCAAAATGCGTCCTGAATTTTTTACAGATGAATACGGCTTTATTACAGATTATATATCTGAGTTTATAAGAGAAATGAGAAAACGGTCTTTTTCTGATGCTTTGGATAAGTTCTTTAAACTGGGAAACAATTTGAATCAAAGAGATGTTATTGCAGTAAGAAAGACAGTATCAGGACTTGTAAAGCTCATATACCCTAACGGTGAGTTTACAAGAGACGATATCGAAGAAATATTGCGTTATGCACTGGTAGGCAGAAGGCGTGTTAAAGAACAGTTAAAGAAAATAGGTGGCATGGAGTTTTATGATGTCCATTTCTCATATATAGATAATGAAACAATGAATGAGGAATTTGTTTCAGTTCCGGAACAGGGCGGTGGTAAAATAATTCCTGAAGGTATGGGTAAACCAGGTCATTTGTATACTATTGCCAGAGGAAAGTCAGGTATGATAGGTGTTTATAAAATTGAAACCCAGGTAATATCAGGTACCGGTAAATTTGAAAAGACGGGACTTGGTTCTGACAGGGAAGCAAAAGAAAGTATTGAAACAGCCTTCAGATACTTCAGAGCGAACAGCAAAAAGGTAAGTGGCAGCATAAGTGTTACTACAAAGGATTACTTAATGCATATACAGGATATACACGGAGTAGGGATGGCCTCTGAATTTGCTCTAGCGGCTTTTGTGGCTTTATGTTCAGGAGCCTTAGGTAAGCCACCTCTTAGCCAATTGGTTGTTTTGGGTTCCCTTAGTATAGGCGGTACAATTATAAAGGTTGAGGAACTGGCAAATGTGTTGCAGGTGTGTTTTGATGCGGGAGCAAAAAAAGTACTTCTTCCGTTGACTTCTGCGGTAGATATTCCTACTGTTCCTCCTGAATTGTTTTCAAAGTTCCAGATTTCTTTCTATCAGAGCGCTGAGGATGCGGTATTTAAGGCACTTGGGGTAGAGTAGTTATATTTGTAACATGCTGAACCTATAATCAGTGGGGACAGGATGTAACGGGATGGTCGTCAATATGTATCTATGAATGGGCAGTCAAATTGGATTGTGATAGAACATTAGATAACCTGAGAAGGGAGAAACTCCTGGAGATTGTTAATGAGGAATAGTAATATGTGTAAGAAATGTGGGATATGAGTTTGATAAGAAGCCCGCATCTTTTGTACCAATCCTGGTTATTCTCACGCACTATTAAATTGTAAATACCATAAAGTTATCTGTGAATTTGTATAAGAGATAAGTGGGGAGTCACAATATGGAAGGATGGAAATTGCAGAGAGGTGAATATACAAAAGAACACCTTTCAGAAGACGAGATATGGATGAAATTTAATTACATCTTTTCTACCAAATCTGTGAATAGAACAAGTTATAAGTTTTGCTTTATAAAATCTCTTCTTGAAAACATATTTAATGTTGATGAAGAAGGGTATTTAAGTTTTGACCATATTTACGAAAAATTTTCAGAAATTTACTGGTATTTAGTGATTAGATATAAACTTAAACAAGGAGATACTGGAATTAATAATACTGAGAAAAAGACAAGCATTGAAATCATTTTTGATACATTTATTGAAAAATATCCTGCTTTATCCCGCCATATGAGCTTTGAAGCTATTGATGAAAAAATTAAAATTCAGATTATAAATATAGTTAAGCAAAAATGTAAAAGAAATGTTATAGGAGCTATTTATGGTGATACCGGTGGAACTTTTTATTCATTTGACCTGGCAAAGGAAATATTGAAACTGCATCCAGATGTATTGAGTTTTTTCAAAAAATATAAATATATTTTATTGAAGCTCAATCATTATGAGTGGATTAAGTTTCTTGAGAAAGTTAACAAAGAAGAGGATTCAAATTCTTTGGTAGAAAAACTTGACTATGCAACTAAAAGAAGTAATCTTACTGTTTATAGAGATTTATTATATGAGAATTTCAACAGATGCAATTGTTTTTATTGTGGACGGAAATTAAGTACTTCAATGGTAGTTGATCATTTTATTCCCTGGGTGTTCGTGAGGGATGATAAACTCTGGAATTTTGTATTAAGTTGCAGTCAGTGTAATAGTAGTAAAAGTGATAGGTTAGCAGAAAAAAATTATATAGGTAAACTACTTGCTCAAAATGATTATATAGTAACTCATTCCAACAATATATACATTGTAAAAAAGGAATATAAGATCTATCATCCGAAAAAAATTGTTAAAATGTATAATTGTGCCAAATTCAACGGCTTTGAGGCTGGGTGGACTCCAAAAAGTATAAATGATTGAAATTAGAAAAAATCATTTTATTATACAATAAAAATATAAAACTGAATCTGCTATAATTAAATAAAATAAAGTAACTTTATTAACATGAATTTCAAACTAAAGGTAGTGTATCAAGTGAACAAAAACAACCGTATCCTCGGGGGGCTTTTCGGAGTCGCATGCGGTGATGCTCTGGGCGGAACACTTGAGTTTATGTCAAAGTATGAAATTGAAAGGGAATATGGATACTTAAAAGATATTATCGGCGGAGGCTGCTGGGATTTAGAACCTGGAGAAGTGACTGATGATACAATGATGACTATTGCTGTGGCAGAAGGCATTCTGGATAACCCGGACAATCCTGTTGAAGATATCGGGAAACACTTCATAAAATGGTATGACAGCAGGCCTAAGGACATCGGCAACATTATCAGAATTGCTCTTGGTGAGTATAAACGAAGCAAAGACTGGACTAAAGCAGCCTTATATGCCCATGAAGCTACAGGGGGCATGAGTGCCGGAAATGGTTCTCTCATGAGATGTTTGCCGGTGGCATTATATTACGATGATATTGAAAAAATGCTTGAGATAACCACATCTCAAAGTCTTCTTACCCATTATGACCAGAAAGCAACGGATGCCTGCCAGTTTTATAATCTTTTAGCCTATCATTATCTAAATTATGAAAAATCAAAAATAGCTGCTATAATAGAATATATCGAACAATATCCCGAGTATAAGCAAGTGTTTCATTTGTCAAAAAAAGAATTAATGCCAACGGGATATGTGGTTGACACCTTGATATGTGCATTATGGTGTTTTATTAACACTTCTTCCTTTGAGGATGCTGTATGTGAAGCGGCTAACCTTGGAGGTGATACAGACACTATAGCCGCAATAACTGGCGGTTTGGCTGGAGTGTTTTATGGCCATGAAGCCATTCCGGCAGGATGGAAGGAAAAGATATTGGTAAGAGAAAGATTATACTCTATTGCAGAAAAGATAATAGAGGTGAAAAATGAAGGTAAAGATAAAGAAGAATAAGATGGGTTAACAAAGTATAGGCAGAATGTATTAGCAGAATTATGGTTTACTGTAAAAGTAGAGGAAGTAGAATTTAAACCTGCTTTGAATGGCAGAATTGTAGCATGGTAGAACAGTAGAAAGGTAGATGTGTGAAAATGGCTTTGTGGGGAATTTTCATAAGTGCCTTCCTGATAGGTTTTTCAGGAGCAATGATGCCTGGGCCTATGCTGGGAGTTACAATTGACGGAAGTCTTAAGAAAGGATGGACAACAGGCCCTTTAATAGTATCAGGACATGGAATATTGGAACTCATACTAATTATCATTATGACCTTCGGACTGAAAGATTTCTTCTCTAATCCAACAGTCGCAGGATTTATCGGCTTGTTCGGTGGTGCTTTTCTTGCCTGGATGGGATACGGAATGTTGAAATCCGGAATTAATAAGACAATTTCTTTAGAAAATCAAAAAACAGGAAATATACAGGGAAAAACCTTAAGGCTGAAGAACCTGGTACTGACAGGAATACTTGTAAGCGCTACCAATCCATACTTTATTCTCTGGTGGGCGTCAACGGGGATGGAATCAATACGCCAGGCTTATACTTTAGGGTTGATAGGAGTCATCTTCTTTTTCATGGGACATATTTCATCCGACTTTGTCTGGTATACGGCAGTATCCACGGCATTTTCCAAGGGCAAAAAACTGATTGATGACAGAATATATCGCTGGGTTATTATAGCATTAGGCGTATTTATCATTGCATATTCAATATATTTCATAGGAAGCGGTTGGAAAATGCTGCAAATGCAATGAAATAATTAATAATTAAATTGAAATAATGAAATAAAGAAGAACTGCATGAAATCCATAGTAAACAGGATTGCAATAATTATGAATTATTGTTCAGGATGAAGGTGAAGAAGTGAAGAAGAAAAAACCCTTTTTTAGATTTCATGAAATTCTGACTAAACTTAGAGAATTTTTATTTCTATCGATTCAAGATAAATATAAAAGGGAATTTGACATTGAAACTGCAAGAGTTAACTTAGGAAGGGCAAAGATTACATCATTATGTTTCCTGGTAGTGGAAATCATAATGCTTGCAGTTTTTTTATCAGTTAAAGGGAAGAATTTTCTCAGGCTGCCAGACAGATATTATGGAATCATGTACATAACAATGATTATTGCCATGGTATTCTATCTGACACTATATATAAGACTGGGGAAGGATGTACAAAAATACTGTACAAATATTCAAATTGCAGGTACATCATTTGTAATTTTCATATTATCATGGTGTGCAGGTATATCTTTGCTGGATCAGTTAACATACAATGGGCAGATCATTGTTTATACTGTAGCAGTGCTAGCAGTTGCAGTAACTCCCTTCTATAAGCCCTTTATTCTTTTAGCAGCCTATACGGTTACACATGCTCTATTTATTGCTCTGATGCCGCTTTTTCAGAAATCCGGCGGAATACTGTTTGGGAACTATGTTAACAGTACAATATTCATTATAATCTCCTGGGTTATTTCGTATATGAGGTATAGAAACCGTATAGAGGATTTTATCAAGAGTAAGGAAATACAAGAAAAGAATGATGAATTGGAAAGGTTAAATAAAGAATTGGAGAAACTATCTTATATTGATTATCTGACGGGTATCTCCAATCGCACAATGTTTGATATAATCGTCAAAGAAGAGTGGAATAGGTGCAAACATCAACATGAACCTTTCTCGCTAATTATATTAGATATTGACTTTTTCAAGGAATATAATGATAACTATGGACACAGGGCAGGAGACAGTTGCATAAAAAAGATTGCCGAAGTTCTTTCAAATTTTGCAGAAAGGTCACATTTTACTGTAGCGAGATATGGGGGAGATGAATTCGCTATTTTGCTTCCATATACTGATAAAGAAAAGGCATTCAGTTTTGCTGAAGATACGAGAAGAGATGTGGAAAAGCTCAATATTGAACATGCCTATTCCTCAGCAGCCGACCATGTGACAATAAGTCTTGGGGTCAATACTATAATTCCATCTGATGAATCTTCAATTGAGGAATTTTTCGATACTGCTGATAAAGCTTTATACAAAGCTAAAGAAAACGATCGAAACTGTATTTTTATGATTAATTAATAATAACTTCTTTCACCTGTAATAAGGTCCTGGCAGGCTTCATATTGCTTCATATTTGCAGTATAATAATTGTAAATTGTAAAAGTTAACTATAAAGTGCAACAGAATCATGCATGAATATGATACAAGGGGGTAGAGTAATGCCACTTGAAATAATACGTAATGATATAACAAAAGTTCATGCTGATGCTATTGTCAATGCCGCAAACCCTTCCCTGCTTGGTGGCGGAGGAGTTGATGGGGCAATCCATCGGGCAGCAGGACCTGAATTACTTGAAGAATGCCGTACACTTGGAGGCTGCCAGGTAGGCCAGGCAAAGATAACAAAAGGATATAAACTTCCTGCTAAGTATGTAATACATACTGTGGGGCCGATCTGGCAAGGAGGAAACCATAATGAAGAAGCTTTACTTGCAGCCTGTTACAGAAATTCTCTTAACTTGGCTAAAATATACAACCTGGAGAGCATTGCATTTCCGCTGATTTCTACAGGTGCATACGGTTATCCCAAAGATAAGGCACTAAGGACTGCAATTTCGGTTATTGGAGACTTTCTGTTAAATAATAATGAAATGTTGGTTTTTCTTGTTATATACGATAAGGCATCGCTTATAATATCTGAAAAGCTCTTCAAGTCTATAAAAAAATATATCGATGACAAGTACATAAAAGATCATTTTATTGAACGAAGAAGCAGGGTTGAAGAAGAACAGCCCGATATAGTGAAATATATAGATAACCGGATGATGGCACCGGCGGAGGTTTTTGAAACTGCAAAAAAGCGCAAACGTAGTCTAAATGATGTAATAAATAATATGGATGAAACCTTCTCACAAATGTTGTTGCGTTTAATAGACGAAAAGGGAATGACAGATACAGAAGTCTATAAAAGAGCTAATGTTGACCGG
Source organism: Clostridiaceae bacterium (assembly GCA_012840395.1). NCBI lineage: Bacteria > Bacillati > Bacillota > Clostridia > Eubacteriales > Clostridiaceae > Clostridiaceae bacterium. The sequence goes on from DULL01000044.1 coordinate 11,897, forward strand.
AAACTTTTTTCAAAAATTCGCAATAATATTTACTACAAACCTAGCAAGCGTACCGCAATTGCTTTTGCCATTGCTCTTAAACTGAATCTTGATGAAACTAAAGACCTGTTGCTCAAAGCCGGTTATGCACTTTCCCACAGCAGCAAATTTGACATTATTATAGAATACTTCATTGAAGAAGGAAACTACAATATTTTTGAGATAAATGAAGCTTTGTTTACTTTTGACCAGGATCTTCTAGGTGTATAGAAGTATAAGTAAATAATATATTAAATCCATAATAATCGTAATCTTCCAGATTCTCTGTTGCGTTGACAGGGTACAAAATACCAGCAAGTTAATTCAATTTGTTTAATGTCGCCTCCCATGCGACCAGCTTGCTTATCTATAATGTTATTCTTAAATCACGATAAATGAAATTAATTTGATGGTGGGAGGATGACACAATGAAAAAGGGATTAACTGAGCTGGTTTTTATTTTAGACAGAAGCGGTTCAATGAGCGGCCTTGAAAGTGACACAATAGGCGGTTTCAATGGGATGCTTGAAAAGCAAAGGAAAGAATCTGGAGAGGCTATAGTAACCACTGTACTTTTTGACGACAGGTATGAATTGCTGCATGACCGCATTAATATCCGGGGTATAGCACCAATAACAGATAAAGAATATTATGTTCGGGGCAGTACTGCATTATTGGATGCTGTTGGCAGGACTATCAATAAAATAATAAATGTGCAAAAGCATACTGCAGAGGATGAACGTGCGGAACATGTTATGTTTGTAATAATAACTGATGGTATGGAAAATGCCAGCCGGGAATATAGCTATGAAAAAGTACGTCAAATGATAGAACACCAGAAAAACAAATATGGATGGGAGTTTATTTTTCTTGGGGCAAACATTGACGCTGTAGCAACTGCTGAACGATTTGGTATCTGCGGGGATAGGGCAGTTGATTATAATGCGGATAGCGAAGGTATTTTACTTAGTTATACTGTAGTTAACGATGTGGTGAAAGAATTTCGTTCCAATCGAAAAATATCTGAAAACTGGAAAGACCCTATTGAAGAGGATTTCATAAAACGTGGCGGCAGGAGATAAAAAAATGCACCATGGATATGTTTCCATGCAGGTGACAGCGTTTCCAGGTGACAAGGGGGCGGGAATGTTATCACATCCGTTCCCTTGTCACTTCTCTTGTCACAGTTCCCTTGTCACATCCCTATAGTCAGGCCGATTAGAAAGCCTAAGTTGAAAAAATTTTTTCGATTGTAGTAGTTTTCTTTGAACTTGGGCTTTAAACTTGACGAAAAATATTCTCACCGTAAGGACCAACAAAACGACAAACCGATACAGAATGGTTTATAATTTGACAAAATGTTAATTGTTTTTTTAGTTATGTTAGTCGTTTTGTTAGCTGTCGACTTGTATAATTATATAAATAAAAAAATATTATATATTCCATATGGAGGAAAACATAATATAATAATATGATAATATAATAAAGAGAGCGGATCAGGCTTTTAATTTGTATTAGCAAAACCTATGGAATACCTGTAATGATGAAAATAGGGGGGATATGTAAAAAAATCTTGCTGATTTCTATTGAGGAATATATTCCATTGCTGTAAATTAAACATAATGCATATTGTTGCAAATTTCTTCTATATTAATACAAGCTTTAATAACGAAATATGACAATAAATTTACATCATTAGACACATCTGTGGCACATTATGTAATGTCTATGCATTGAAAATCTTATATTATTCTCCATATTGTAATATTCCAATGTAAAGCTTACAAAGAGATATTTCAGAAATAATTATCGAACCTGAGAAAAAGTCCATATAAATGAAGTCTTAGAAAAAGAGAAAAGAAATCCCATTGAAAAAAAGTAAAAAAGCAAGAAAGAAAAAAGATCGAGGAAAGATGGTGTAGAAAGCTATGGTCAAAAAAGCATTTGCTCTTATACTTGCAATTATTATGATTGTCAGTACACTGCCTCTTGACGTGAGTGCGGCTTCATCCGAAGATTTCCAGGACACGCCTGCGCCGGAACACTGGTCGGCAAAGGCTTTAAAAGCAGCCGTAGAAAATGGCCTTTTAAGGGGAAGTGACGGCAAACTGAATCCTGGAGGAAATCTGCTGAGAGCGGAAATGGCAGCGGTAATAAACCGTGCTTTTGGTGCAATTCGTCAAGCAGATTTAAGTTCGCATTGCAGGAGGTTTCGATGTCAGGACCTATGATTATGCCAACATCCTTATAGTACCTGAAGGTATTAAACTTACAGTTTCGGTCTCCGGCATGCTCGATGTTAAAGGCATGCTTGATATTGAAGGAACGCTGGTTGTAAACAGAGATGATACTGGTTATGGAACCATAAATATTACCGGCGAAGGACGGATTCAAGTAGATGGTAGTCTCCAGAACCATGGGAAGATTAACGTATTAAGCGGTGAGCTCATAGCTAAAGGCGGTAATATCATCAATAACGGTTTAATCAGTGAAGAGGGGGCCATGTTAATATTGAAGGTGAAGAGAATATCAGCGGCAATCCCGTACTGCGTTATGCAAGGCGTACCGACTTTGCAAGGGCACTATATGAGAAATATAAGGACTTCGGGCTTGACGAGCCTTCGGAAGATGATATAAGGAATTACGAAGAAACCTATAAAGACTGGTTTGATATGTCGTGGAGAAATGAACAGGGTGAGATTGAATGGGATAACGAACGGGTTCATGCTATGGCCTGGATGATTAAGAACGGATTAATTGAAGGAACAGGGGATGGCAGAATCCAACCGGAAGAACTCATTACCCGCGCTGAAGCAGTGGTTGCACTGTACAATATGCTTGGTAAGGGAGATATGCCGGAAAAGCTTGATGAAAGTATAAATCCGGATATTACCTTTGAAGATGTTCCAGAAAGTGCTCCATATCATGAAGCAGTTATGCACTTTGCCAAAGCAGGTGTCATCAATGGAATCGAGAAAGGTATATTTGATCCTGACGGCTTTATTGGCATTACATGGTATGAATGGGGTAATGAATTAAACGGCCTTTTTGAAAGATTTGATAAAGCACTGGGTATAAGCAGTGTAGACGTGAAAACTTATAATGAATTAATCGAAGCTCTTGCTAAAAAATACATTACAGAGATAAATATTAAAGATAACATTACAATCACTGATGATATTGTAATAGGTACCAGCGAAAAATGTGTCGATGAAGGCAATACTCTTACGGTTGCCAGTGATAAAAAATTAGTCGTTAACTATGGATGCGAGCTTAGGGTAAATGGTATCCTGATGAACAATGGCACTGTCATCGAATATGGAGCGGTGATGGCTCCTCCTGGCAGTCATTGGAATCAACACATACAAGGCAATGAAATAGTAAGATTTGTTAATATGATGAATTTTGCCCATGAAATAGTCAAAGCCATGGAGGGTTACGGTCTCGAAGCACCCAGTGAGCAGGAATTGGATGGATACCGTCAAATAGAAAACTGGCCAACCATGCCCGTAGATGAGGCTGATTATGCATTTGTGGTTAAACATGCCGTTTTAAAGCCAACTGAGAATGCTCATGACCAGAATAAAAAATACTGGGAGCCTTACAAGCGTATAACCCACGGAGAGGCTCGAGAAATATTGGCGAAAATCTGTGGAGCAATCAGGATAGGAGTAGAGTTGCCTGAGTCGGTAAGCGTTGATGGCTATGAAGATGAAACGTTGATTAACTTTGCCTCAGACGACCTTAACAGATTGATTAATGCATTCATCAAAGCCCTTGGCCCGGTTACCGACAGCGATACTGAAGAATATGTCGGCAGGCTTCCTACCATGAATTTATATAAAAACAGAATAAAAGGAGGTCAATCAATATGGCAGAGGAATATTCAGGGAAAACAGCCATTATAAATGGAAAATTGATTATTGAAGACCGCATAATAGATGATGGCGCTGTGGTAATAGGTAATGACAGAATTGAAGCTTGCGGTGCCAGACAGGAAATTATTCTGCCCGCAGGTGCAAAGATTATTGATGCAGAAGGATGTTACATTGGGCCAGGATTTGTTGACATTCACTGCTATGGAGGCGGAGGATATTTTTTTTCGATAATCCTTACGATGCCGCAATATGCCACCTTAATCATGGAACCACCAGCTTGCTGGCAACCATTGCATACCATGTAGAATGGGATAAGATAATTTCGGGTATTCAAAAAATCAAAGAGGCAGCCGCTAGGTGCAAGTATGGTAGTGTAATAGCCGGAATCCATATGGAGGGACCTTATATCAATCCTAAATATGGGTCTATTACCGCCAATGCACGGAACCCTGATTCTGATGAGATAAAACAGATATTAAAAGCAGGTGAGGGCATAATCAAACAAAGGACTCTTTCACCTGAACTTCCGGGTATAAATGTACTATATAGTTAATAGATAGATAACTGACGGAGAAGATTACGGCATCAGGTTTGCAGGCAAATTTTCGCTTACAATAGCTTCTGTTGATAAGCGGGAATTAGATGCAGATTTACAGGTTCAGATAGGCGACCATCCTGTCATACAATTGAATTTAGTGATAGATGGAAAACAAACATCCTGAAAGAACGATAGTGCTCCGGTAACTGTAACTATACCCTATGTTGCAACAGCGAAGGAATTAAAAGATCCGGAGCATATAACCTTATGGTACATTGACGGAAACAGAAAAGTTATTTCTGTTCCCATTTGATAGCAACTTTGAAGATATAGATAAGAATGCCTATTACTATAATGAGGTAGGCATTGTTAAAGAACTTGGAATAACAAAAGGCATCGGCAACAACCGGTTCAATCCTACAGAAAATATTACTCGACAGGATATGATGGTGCTTTCTGCACGTGTCCTGGAAAAACTTAAGAATCTTAAGGTAGCAGAGTTTTCTGATGTATTGGATAAATTCACAGATAAAATGGATATAGCCGAAAATGAAATTAACAAATCAGAGAAATTAATCAAATCTCCTTTTGATAAAATTCAAATATTTATGATATAATAGCACTACGGTTTTTCAAAACGATTTATTTTATATATAAGAAATATTTATGCGGGCAATTTATTGCAAGCAGGATTCCAGAGTTAGGGGAGTCAATTCATGACTATTAATATTGGCATTTGTGACGATAGTGGGGAAGATATAAGAATTTTATCGAAAGCTTTATATGAATATGATCCTTCTTTTCAAATACTGGCTTACACCAACGGGGAATCTTTGCTTAGCGAATGTGAAGAAAAAAGAATACTTTTTGATATTATTTTTTTGGATATTTATATGCCAGCCCAAAACGGAATAGAAATTGCCAGGAAGTTACGGGAGACCATGAAGGATGTAAAATTAGTATTTATTACGTCCAGCAATGAACATTACCCGGATGCTTATGACTTATTTGCCTTTAATTATATCCTTAAGCCTTTAAACACTGAAAAGCTGAACAAAATATTGGACAGGGCTTTGGCGGACATTGCCGGTGAACGTCATCAGCAAATAAGTTTTAAATATAAATCCACTAATTATCGTGTATATTGTAAGGACATATTATATATAGAAAGTAGAGACAAAACTATTTATTTTTATATGGCAGATAAGTCTATATTGCAATGTTATGGGAAATTAGACGGGATATATAAACAGCTTCCGGAAGATTTATTTATCCGTTGCCATCAGAGCTATATAGTCAATATAAGTCATATTACTGAAGTAGCAGAAAGTCATTTTATGGTTGGTAAAGTTGCTATAAACATATCTAAGAAGTATATCAAAGATTCAAAAGACAAATATTTCACCTATCTTTTTGAACGTATGAATATTAGAGGACAATTTCATGATTAAAGTGTTGAATCGCAGAAATTATCTTATACTTGGCCTTGTATTGACGGTGGTTTTCATGAATTTCCCGGTAGTTTTTACATATTATTACCACCATATAACAGGTACGCCTGTATCAATAGAAGGCAGGATGAATTTATCAGGACTGGAAAAGTTGCCAGGTCTAGACAAGAAAGATAAAGGAATTAAGTTAAATAAAAGCATTTATTTGGACGGACAATGGGAGTTTTATTGGAACCACTTCATCGTATCTGATAAAGAACAGGGAAATCCAGGGCTGGATGATGCCGGTCAGGAAAAGGTACTGCCTTTTTTAATAAAAGTGCCGGACTCCTGGTCTAATTATATGGTTAATGGTAAAAAACTTCCAGCAGAAGGATATGGCAGCTACAGGCTTATTATTGAAGGATTAGAGTATGTCGACAATGAGGTAACAATATATATACCGGACTATGGCGGAGCCTATCAGGTTTTTATCGACGGGCAGCTTGCTTCAAAAAGCGGAATAATTTCCAGTGACCTGAAAAAGATATTTACTGTTCCAAAAGCGGATTTATACCCTGTGAAACTGTCTTCCGGTACAGCACATGAGGTTGTGATAGAAGTATCAACTACCCGTTTTTCAGGTCTCTATATGACACCGGTTATAGGAGATTATAACCACATAATAGATAAAAGCATAACCCGAAACATGATACGTTTTATTCTCTTTGGATTTGCGTTGTTTTCTTTTATCAGTCTACTGGTTATGTACGTAGCATATGTCAGGAAAAAACTCCATTCTTTTTGGATGCCGGTTATGATTTTGTTAATATTGCTTAGAATGATGATGACATCGGAGTTTTATAGCTATTGGCAGCAGGTTTTTTTCTTTAATCTCTCCTATGAATCAATAAATGAACTTATGTATCTGACCACTTTTACATTAAAATATCTTCTGATTTATCTTGTGCAGGAACAGTGCGGCATTAATTTTAATCATAAAGAGAAAGAAGGCTTCCTGGCCTATTATATTATTCTTTATCTAATTTACTTATTAGTGCCAAATGAAATCTACAATTATTATCTATCGGTAATTATACCAATGTTAACGTATGTTTTGGACATTTATCTGTTTATAAAAATATACCGTGACAGTCAAAGACTTGAGAAGTACGGTATGGTTATTTATTGGAGCATAATCTTTGTTATTTTGGGACTTACGATAGACAGCTATTATATCAATGGAAAGATATATATGGATATGTCCCTTATTTTACTGCTTTTTTTCACAATATTTTCAACTATAATAACCTGGGTCTATTCAATGCGAACAGCGGACCTGTATGATGATTTTACACAGTCCTCTTCACGGCTGGAGATGGCAAAAAAGCAACTTGAAATGCAGAAAGAATACTATATTGCATTAGGCGGGCAGATGAATGAAATACGGGAAATAAAACATGATTTCCGCCACTTTATAGGGGTTATGCTCAGACTGGTTGAAGAGAACAAATATTCCGAACTAAAAGAATTTTTGAATGAATATGCTGAAAGGACAGAAATGAAGCCTCTCCCGGTTTTTTGTGAGAATGTGGTGGCAAACTCCATTATAGGGTATTATTATCTTCGTGCTAACGAGTCGGGGATTTCTTATGAAAGCCAATGCAGCATCAGTAAACAGGCTCCAATGAATGACAGCGATTTATGCATAGCTCTTGGCAATGCCCTGGATAATGCCCTTGATGCTTCCAGAAAGATAGATAATCCAGAATTGTCTTATATATCTATTCGGGCAGAAACAATAAATGGTCAATGGCTTTTAATAGTAAGAAATGCCCATAACAGTCTGCCGGTTATCCAAAATGGGCGTTACATATCTTCAAAAGAAGGTAAATTTCACGGCCTTGGTATACAGAATGTTAAAAAGATTGTTGAATCATATGGCGGTTTTTTGAAGGTAAAGTATGATGATGTAGAATTTGTACTTATGGCTGCAGTACCCGTATATGAAGGAAAAGAAAGTATGGAATAAATTAGGGAATAATGTAAAGGATAATTTCGCCAATAAAATGGTCAAATTCGATATTTTCTCTCTTATTCATTTCTCTTTGATATAATCCTCATAACAAACTTAAAGCACCAGCAATTTCGATGTGCCAATAATTTTGAAGAAGGTGTATTTTTGTCTTATAAATTTTATTATAGTCAGGGTTATAGCCAACACCATGACTTACTTTATGTTACAGAGCGCCATAGTCATACAAAAGTAGCCTATTTTTCAAAACATAGAATGAATGAAAAATATCCAGGCGGAGGTTATGAAATTATAGGAGAAATTGGAAATTTTGCAAAAGAATGCGCAACACAAGATACTATCTTAACCGAATCAGGTAAAAGAATCCCTATATTTCCTCTGGGGAGCTTTATAAAGCCTTTTGAATGGGTTTTGGGCTATGCTCCCGTTGGTGAGAAGGTTTATGTAGCTGTGATAAAGAGTATTATTCCACGATGGATAGATAATTTATATGCTATTATGAAAAAAATTGATATTATGAGAAAATTCATCCTTTTATTACTTTGTACAACAATCATATTTTCATCTGCAAGCATATTCTTATCTGCAAAAACTATCTGTTTTGCAGCAACTTCTTCTATTGCCGCTAATGAAGATAATCTGGGATATGGTGTGATTGTAGGAATTATTGATTCCGGAGTAAATAAAATTAGCGAAAATGTTCTTGAGGGTTATAATTTTTTGGAAGATAACATGGATACAACGGACAACAAGGGACACGGAACTAAAATTGCAGGCATTATTCTGGAGGTTGCTCCTAACGCCAAAATAATTCCTTTAAAGTGTACTGAATTAAATCAAATAAACGATAATTCAGCTATTATTAAAGCCATCTATAAAGCTGTTGATGATTTTAACTGCCGTGTCATTAATATCAGTATTGGAATGCCTGATTCCAAGGAACTTAAAGATGCTATTGATTATGCAACTTACAAGAGTGCAATTATCATTTCGGCAGTTGGAAATGACGGCGAGCTTAATTATAAGGCAAACAAGGTTTATTATCCGGCAGGTTATGAAAATGTGGTAGGGGTTGGCTCTGTTAACGAAGATAATGTAATTGCAAAATTTTCTCAAAGAAATAATTCGGTTTTTGTGGTTACATCAAGCCGGGAACAAGGGACAAGCTTTTCAGCTGCAAGAGTATCAGAAGCAGCCGCAATAGCTAAAGGGTTTAATAAAAACATGTCGGTTTTTAATTTTATGAATTATTTAAAGGAAGCTTCTGTTGATTCAGGTGATGCCGGATATGATACCAGCTATGGGTATGGGATCCTTGATTTTGAGCTTCTGCTGGATAGTCTGAAGAATGATTATCCTGTATACATCACATATATAGATGAACAGACTTTAAGATTATTTAACAGTAAGGAAACTACTGTCAATGGAATTCTGGTTTTTAAAGGGGATGATGTTATAAGTAAGATGGTAGAGATATTACCTTTTGAAGAAATTGAACTCAATATTGAAAACTGCACAGACTGTTTTTTTTGGCAAAGCAGTATATTTGACATAATATGGATCAAGAGAGGAGAAAAATGATATTATGAGAGGTTTCACTAAAAAAAGTTTTTTCGTTTTCACAGCAATTATAATTGCTGTTGTGTTTATTTTTGTTAACAGTGACATTCCTTATGTAAATGCATATGGTTATAACACCAATGTATTAGTAAATCCAAAACCGTCAAATGAAAGCGGGTGGGAATTGACAAAAGCTAAATGGAACAAAGGTGATTATAACGGTGAATTTAAGGGAACATCCAATGATCCTATGTATGCAAAACAAACTTTTACGTTTTCTGCACGGGATCAATACCGTATTAATAATGGAGAAATAAAGATTGATGCCAGCGGGTATTTCTGGGCACAGCCTTCATGTTACATGATTGCATACTTAAGAACAACATTCTATAATGCTTCAGGCACAAATATTGGAAATAAAACTGTAGATTATGATAAATATAAAGTAGGTACGCATAATGAACAGTTATCCTTTAGCGATTACACTGTTCCCAAAGGAACTGTATACCTGGTTTTTGAAGCCAAAAATGATGACAACCTGGCAGCAACTCATCCTTCAATGCGTGATTTTGTTCTTAAAGTAAAGGATTCCACAAAGCCAACCTATATTGCAACATTGCCTGCATCGTCACCTGACAGGAAATACAAAGTTGGTGAAACAATAAGGTATAATGTAGTATTTTCAGAGCCGGTCAATGTTACTTCAAAAGGATATATTAAATTTAAAGTGGGAACACAGGAGTTTAACTCACATAGTAGTTATGCAGGACAGAGTGCTGACGGAACAACACTTTATTATGATTTTACATTACCTTCTACTACTATTCTTGGGGATAATCTGTCAGTTACAGTTACAGGACTGAGCGGGATTGTTGTGGCAGATGATGCAGGCAATTCTCTTACAGTTAATGAGAGCCTAAACTTATCCAACGGTTTTTATGTAGACAACAAACCTCCGGAGATTACAAATTTTACAACATCAGCAAGCACAAATGCGGTATATAAAGCTGGAGAAACCTTGCAATTTGATGTTACTTTCCATGAAAATATTAACGTAAACGGTACACCTAAAATTAATTTAAGCAATGGCAAAAGTGCAGGTTATATTCGGCAGACAACAAGTGATACAAAGGTTGCAAGCTTTTATTACACAGTAGCAGAGGGAGACGATAAGCAAAATATTGCAATTACTTCAATCGATTTTACAGGGATTGTTGACAGTGTTTCAAATGATGCAACCACTTCTCCAAGCTATAGTACAAATAAATATAACAACTTCCTGGATAATAAATATATAAGCATTGATACTACAGCTCCTGTTGCAACCTTTCCTGTAGCACCGGAGGGATGGCAGAAACCTAATGAAATAATACTATCTCCTACAGACAATATCTCCGGTGTAAAAGAAATTTACTCTGTATGGACTGCCGTCAATGACATTCCAACTTTTCCTGCAGCATCAAATGTAGATATCGGCACAAACAAAGTGCCTTTGCCGGCAAGCTCGGGAGTATATGAGCTACACATTAAGCTTAAAGATAATGTTGATAATGAAGCTGTGCAAAAATCACCTTATGTATATTATTTTGATTTTGTCGGTCCGGCTATTACAGCCAATGCAGAAAAAATAACCGGTACAGATATTGTCAAGTCTGTTACGGCTACAGCTGAAGATATGCACTCCGGTCTTGACACATTTACTTATGAGTGGAAAAAAGATGACATTACAATACTTTCAGGCAATGCAGACCAGGGCATTCCAATTCCTTCAGAAGATGGAGTTTACATATTAATCATAACCGCCACAGACAAAGTAGGTAATACAAGCACAAAAACCATAGAAAACCTTGCCATGGATACTGTTGCTCCTCAGGTTGTTTTTACACCTTTAAACGGTTTCTCTTACCAGAAAAGTTATAAGGTGGATATAAATGTAACTGATCCATATGCGGGTGTTGACAAGTATTATTACATTTGGAGCACTTCTGCAGAAAAACCTGACATAGATAGTGAGCAATGGAGAATTACTTCTGCGGTAAGCTTTACAACTCCATCAGATGTTTCAGGTACATATTATCTTCATATAAAAGCCATTGATAAAGTTGGGAATATGGGAATAGCAAGTACTGAGGGCTTTAATATAGATAATATACATCCCAGCGTGTCTATTTCACCTAACGGGAACATGAATAATATAGGTATGACTTATTATGATGTAAATATATATATAAGTGATGAAACAACAACTTATGACCAGATTACCAAAAAGTATGCAATTTCTGATAAAGAGAACTGTCCTGAAGATTTACTTGATTTGACAGATAATCATATTGTAATAGAAAACCTTGATCAAACTAAAATTTATATATAGTTGCAACAGATCTGGCAGGAAATGAAACCATATTCAAATCAAATCCATTTATTGCCGATACTAAAGCACCTGTAGGAAGAATTTCCAAATCAGTAGATTTATATTATATTAACAATAATAATGTAACAATTAATATCGATGCCGAAGATGACTACTCATCAAATATTTACATGCAGATAAAGGTTGATGATACAGAAGGTTCATGGGAAGAACTAACCGGGCAAAAAACAGTTGCTTTTGAAGCTACTGAAGGTGAACACACAATATATGCAAGATTTAAAGACGATAGCGGAAATACTTCCGGATATGTAAGTGTTAAGTATTATTATGACATAACACCTCCGGAGATTACTCTCGAGTATTCTGAGACAGGACTTACCAACCAATTTCTGTAAGTGAAGTTGCTGAACTGGTTAAATGTAATTCAGCTTACATTTACAGTTTAATTAAGGCAGGTTTACTACCAGCTATAAAACTTGGAAGCATGAAGGTAAGAAGAACTGCATTATTGGAATT
>DULL01000045.1 GCA_012840395.1 Clostridiaceae bacterium
ATCAATCACAAGGATATTATTTTGGTGTGGTGCCTTCAATGGCCTTTTGCAATAGTGGGGAATTCATAGTTGCAAAACTGGGGAATTTTTTTTGCAACTTTGTCCGTTTCTATTTTGCAATAAATATATAAAGACTGGACCTAAAAATAGCATATAATACTTTACTTCAATAAATTATTAAGATTATAATTGCTGTTTCTTATTTACATTTATTTTATATATTTAATTTAATTGTTAATTATTTGTATTTATTGATTTATTACTTTTTCTTAGGGATTTTGGGGAAGAATATTAAGAGGGGGAGAAAAATGTGACAAAAAGAGAAAGACTGCTTGCAGTAATAAGAGGAGAAGCAGTAGACAGAGTACCTGTTTCACCCTTTATATGGACTAATTATATCAGTGAATTTTATGGATCGCAGGATGTCGACATGGTAGAAAAGGGTGTTGAGATCTATAATTATTATGGCTTTGATATAATGTTAAGGACTTGTAATGTGGCAGCTTTTGGAGATGAGAAAATCTGTGACTCAAAAAACTGGAGGGTCACTGAATTTACTAAAAAAATTGACGAAAGAAAGTGGGAAGTAACTACAATTATCCGTACACCTGAGAGAGAACTGAGACAAATAAAGGGATACTGCCAAATAACCCCCAATGAAGTAGTTGAAGCTCCAATAGAGTATTTTATTAAAGATGAAGAAGATTTTAAACAGTTTGTAAAATACCAGCCACCTGTACCGGAATGTGACTGTTCCATAGTTGCCCGTGCATTGGAACTTATAGGTGATGATGGTATAGCTGCTCCCTGGATTCAAGGAGCATTTAATTCAATTGGAATGGTAAGGAGACTTGAAGATCTGTTACTAGACCCATATATAAATCCTCAATTATTTGCAGGCATGTGTAACTATTTTCCAAGGAGGACAAGAGAAATAGCCCGTCAGTACATAAAAGCAGGAGCAGATATGCTGTGTGCCGGAGGTAACATGGCAACAGCCACAATGGTTGGTCCAAGTTTCTTTAAAAAATATATTTTGGATCTGGAAATTGAGCATTGTAAGATTATTAAGGATATGGGAGCTGCTTATCTATATCACAACTGTGGTGATGCTGCTGCTTTGCTTCCTCTTTATTCGAGCATAAAAATGAATGTATACGAATCGCTAACTCCTCCTCCTTATGGAGACACAGATTTCGACACAGCCCTTTCAACAATAGATAAAAGCATAACTCTCTGCGGTAACATTGATCAGGTTAGTTTCTTGAAAGAAGCAACTCCTGAAGAGATTGAGGAAAGGGTTAAAGAGATACTGACTAAAGCAAAGAAGAGAGAAAACTTTATACTTTGCACTTCAGATTATTTTAGTGAAGGCACCCCTGAAGAGAATATCCGCGCCTTTGCAGAGGCTGGGTTAAAGTATGGGAAGTATTAATATAAGTAACGAAAAAATAATATAGAAATAGAGTTTGAATACGAATGGTTTAAAATAGACAAGTCTTTTCAAAGGTTTCGCTTTAGAGATTAAAAGTAATATTAAATTCAGATGGATATTTAACATATAATATTGCAAAGATGGCATTTATCCTCAAAAAGGATAAATGCCATCAAAGAGTAAGTTCTTTGTAAGTACGTTATCATTAAAATTTTCTTTATTATCAACTCATATTTATGTCAAACACTGTTTGATGATGAAGATAGATTCACTTACTACTCTAAATCATATATTCCTAGGATGACTTTATGTTTAACTTGATCAAAACTTGATATTTTCTTTAACGTACCATTTTCACGCTCTTTTACACGATTGAGCAACTGACAGTTTGAAGGTTGAACAGAAAGAGTATAGCGACCAGTAGCTACTGATTTCCAAATGTTACAGTAGGGAAGAGTATCTTTTTTAAACTTTATGTAAACACCGAAACCATGTTTTTTATTTTCTATTTTTACTGTTACAAAACCATTTTCATCTGATTCTATATCGTGTAAATAGTTACAATCAGGAAAATGATCGTTTGGAGGTGCAAACTTTAGCCTATTTTTTAGTTGTTCTTTTGAAAAATCATCAAATGGTTTTACTTTAGCAGGACTATTAATTATTATCTCTGCATCTTCATCTATGAATGGATATCCGAAATTGAAGTGATACAATAACATAAATTCTTCTTCACATGAGTTTTGGTTTTCTACACTATCATTTATAACTATCTCTTTTGAATCCATAGCAGATATAATATTTCTAAAAAGAACCAGACTGCTGCCACCAAATAAAGTGTCGGGAACATATCCACCTAATTCAAATTTATAGTTATCTCCTTCCCATAAAGCTTTTGCATAAGAGTTTACAGATGGCATTACATGATTTCGACCATGAGTGAAATGATAATAACCATTTATATCGCGGACGCCTCCACCTACATTTTTTAGTCCACAGGTGAAAAGCAAACCGCCTGTCATTGTAGCTCCAAAACCATCTTCTACTGGATAATAATAATAAGGATTTACTAAGCCGTTTCGAGTCATATACATTAAGTTAATACCTTTGTAACTAGCTTCAAAGATATCAAAAGACCTATCTTTAAGTACTGTAAAATCTAAAGTAGTACCCGTCTTAACCCTGTAAGCTTCTATTCCTTTACCTTTCCCATCATTGTAAATAAAAGTTGTTATGCCAGCATATTGATTTATATTACCAGTATATTTAAGTAAATCTTTTTTAATCATGAACTATGCCCTCTTTCTCTTTTGAAATAATATAATTAAACTATTTTTACAATTAATAAAATAAAACTTTAAACATTATCCTTTAACAGAACCACTAGTTATACCTTTAACAAATGATTTTTGAAAAAGTAAAAATAATATTGTAATTGGTAAACTAACTAGCAATGATGCTCCAAACACATAATCCCATTTTGTAGTATTTGCTGATACGTAACGATAGAGACCAAGTACAAGAGTATATTTAGCTGTTTGGTGTACAGTTACAATTGGAATAATCTCGTTATTCCAAATAGATACACCACGGAGGATAAGGACAGAACCTGTAACAGCCTTCATTAATGGCATATAAATTTTAACGAGTATCTGAAATGTAGAAGCTCCATCCACTTTAGCTGCTTCATAAAGTTCACGAGGAACTGTTTTAACAAAACCTGTGTAAAGAAATATTGTAAATGGAAGAGAAACTGAAGCAAATACAAGCGACACACCAACATATGTTGAAATTATACCCAATTGTCTCATTACTATAACTAGAGGAATCATATAAACCTGAAAAGGTACTGTTATTAAACAAGTAATAAAATAATTTAGAATTTTCATTTTTTTGCTGCGACTAAGTCCTAATGCAAAACCGGCCATACCTCCACAAATTATCATTACTGTTGATGCTAAAACAAGATAAGTTACACTATTTTTTAGTAATGAAGGATACCCCATGCTCGTAAAAACACCAATTATACCTGAAAGATCAAATGTTTCAGGAGTTAAATAATAGGGCGTTTTAATAATGGCTTCCCTGGTTTTAAATGCATTATTTAGAATATACCATAAAGGGATTAGAGAAAAGAAACTGTAGAAGGAGAGAATTGCAACTGTTATTACTTTGTTAATTCTTTTATGATTTTTATTTGTCATTAGTAAATCTCCTCTCTTTTAAGTAAGAAGTTCAGTTCAATTATTATTAATATTGATACAAGTAAACCTAGTATCATACCTGCGGCTAATCCCTGTGTTGTTCTAAAGCGAATAAACGCATAATGGTATACTTCTAAAGGTAATGTTTGAGAGGCGTAACCAGGGCCACCATCTGATAGAGCAAGAATCAAGCCAAAGGAGCTAAATACTAAAGTTGTGGAAAGTACAATGCTTCTTGTTATAGATGGTGCTAACATGGGCAAGGTGATAAAGCGAAATTTCTTTATTTCTCCACATCCTTCAATTTCAGCAGCTTCATAAAGATCATTGGGAATTGCCATAATTCCAGCTGCATAGATTAGCAGGTAATAACCAACACAGCTCCATATAAAGACTACAGCTATGGAATTCATAACCATATTAGGATCTCCAATCCAATCTTTGACAAGTGAATTTAGACCAATAGACCTTAAGGTTGAGTTGATGAGTCCGTTATTGTAGTCATATATTAACCTCCAAACAAAACCTACCACTATTAAGCAGAGAAGATTGGGATAAAAGATTGCTGATTTAAAAAAATTTGCCAGCTTTGCTTTCAAAGTAGAAACCAATACAGCCATTATTACGGCTAACGCATTCATTATTGGTATAAAAAGAATCATTAAATAAAATGTATTTTTTAAAACAGTTCTAAATCTGTTTGTAGTGAGAACACTTGAATAGTTTTTTAATCCCACAAAGTTAACAGTTGTAGAAATACCATCCCAATCGGTAAAACTCATAAAAAATCCCATTGTTAGAGGAATAATAAGAAAAATAAATAGAATAACTAAAGCGGGTACTGTAAATAAAAAGTAATATAATTCGTTTTTTATTTCAATAGAATTTACGTTTTTGTATTTTATATTTGTACCTTTTTTGACAGTATTAAATGATACCATATTTATTCCTACCCTTCTTGTTAGCTGTCTGAACATTATATTAAATATAATGTTCAGGCAGCTTTTTTGTTAAACATTCAAGAAGAATTAAGTTAAGGTTTTTCAGTTCTTTGTATTTCTATAAGAGAAGCTGCAACCTGTTCAGCTGTAGATTGTCCAGAAAGCATTTCCTGAATTAATGCTGGTAATTCACTATAAATAACACTAGGTAAGTACTGGAATATATGTGTATAAGTTGTTAGACCTTTACTTTCTGCCTCAGAAAGCGCAGAAACTATTCGTTCATCTAATTTTACACCCTTGGGATATTTATCTACAGGATATGGTGGAATGCATGCACGGCGGTTTTGAATAATGTAATAACCATCACCCATGATAAATTCTGCAGCTAGTTTTGCTGCAATTTTACGTTCTCTAGAAGTCTTATTTGAAAAAAGCATGCCAGTTTCTGGTATACTAATATAACCAGCTTCTTCAATAGTATTATTCCATGGTGCAGTAGTAAAAATACATTCAAAATCGTTATATAACGCATCAGCGCAGAACCAAGTACCTTGGATATACATTGCACTATTGCCATTTATAAAATAGGCATTAGCAGTGTTATAATCCATACCAAGATATCCTTCAGGAAATGGATTAATATCTATCAAAAGTTGAATTTTTTTAAGAAAATCCATAAATTCTTTAGACTGAAAATCATATTCATAGTTTATGAATTCATTGATCTTTTCTGGACTATTTTTAGTTATATTATATGTTATCCCGGTACATGCTAAGAAATGTGCAACAGAACTTTTATGTCCTCCACCAAGGTTTAAAGCAACGATTCCCTTATTCTTAAAAGCCTTACACACTTCAATGAATTCATCCCAAGTTTTTGGAACTTCAAGTCCTGCCTTTTTAAAGAGGTCCATATTACAAAACATACCTACTAATCCATCTGCTGGAGGAATATTAAACCGAATGCCGCTAGGAGAAGTACATACAGCTTTCATACTTTCTGACATATTCTGAAAACATTCCAAATCTCCTATATCCATAAGCCAACCTTCTTCAGCAAGCTTTATGAAATACTCACTTGAGCCACCATGGAAGATATCAGGAAGATTATTTGCAGCTACACGAGGTTGAATTGCAGCAATTGTTCCTCCAGAAGTTATAAGTTGAAGGTCGACTTTGATGGAAGGATAACGTTTCATAAATTCTCCAAAGTATTGCCCTGGTAGATCTGGTTCTGCATCAGCAAGAATTAATGCTTCGATAGTTACGTCAGGAATCTCAGTGAGATTTTTAATTGAAGGCGAATCTGGATTTTCATCTAATGTAGTTGAAGGAGATGATGAATCTGAACTAGTAATAGTGGATGTTGAATCTGTGCTTTTATCGGTTTTCTGCGAACATCCTACAACAACAGATGCAATCATGATGATTGAAATAATCAGCGAAAAAACGCGAAAAAAAGTACGATATTTCATTTTTATCTCTCCTTTTTTATTTTTATTATTTAAAAGAAAAAACTGAATTCGTTATGATTTAATTGATTTTTCAAAACAATTAGCTACGTATAACAAACATTATTTGAAATATGACTGTCCTTGAATTAATCCTAAATCTTCTCCTGCTCTATAACGGAATGCATCGTCAATCATAGTTTTATAATCATATTTTGGTGAAAAATCAAGTAGTCTTTGTGCTTTTTCACAAGAGAGTTCAAATTCCCAGAAAGCATCAAGACAAAGATCTACATAAGATTGGTTTGATTTTTCAGCAATATATTTAATTATCTCTTCCCATGTAAATGCTCGATAATATCCTATATTAAAAACTTCACCAACTGCCTCATCTTTAGTCATAGCAAGTAGAATTCCTTCCATTGTATCACGAATATCACAAATGTGAAAACGCCATGAACGAAAATCGCGTCCACGAGGAATACATAATTGCATAGGATCTTTCATTGCTTTTTCTACTGGTATATGGGTATCGGGTATTTTATTAGGATTTATATTAGTATATGCTTTACTCATAGTTCCGCGACATACTGCCAGAATATAGCGTATAGTGAAAAAATTGAGAATTTCATCATTAATCATTATGGAGGCAAAGCGAGTAATTGTAACTGGTAAACCTGTTTCCCTCATGGCTTCAAGGACGATTTGTTCTCCACAGAGTTTATGTACGCCATATAGAGAAGTTGGCCTTTGGGGATGATTTTCATTAATTGGTAAATGAATCCATGATTTTGCATCATATGTTGCATCAGTACTTGCATATAAAAGCCTTTTAACATTATGTTTTATACAAGCACGTGTTAATACAAAAGTTCCTGTAACGTTAAGATTCCAATATGTAAGTTCTGACATAGATGGAGGTCTATACATTACTGCGCCTATATGAAGAACACGGTCCATTCCTTTAACAGCATCTTCAATACTATTAAAATCGAGAAAATTCCCGTAAAAAATCTCGCAATTTAGATTTTTTAATTTGCAAAGTTCAGGGTCATCTTTCATTACAAAAGCACGCACTTCATAACCACGTTTTATAAGGAGATTTACTATATTTGCGCCAAGACGTCCAGTTGCGCCAGTTACTAAGACTTTTTCCATTAATAATGTCCCCCTTTGAATTTCACTTGTTATTGATATGTGATGAATTATAATGATATAAATTTGATGGATTATGTTAATAAATATTATTTAAAAGTAAGTCATGGTATTTAATGTCGATTAATACGCGTACTGTTAAGTGAACTAGAGGAAATAAAAATGTTGAATATAATTATAATGTGATAGCGCTATCACATTTAGTATAATCCGATTTAATATATTTTGTCAACATACTATTTTAAAGTTGTGTTTAATTTTATGATAATGTAACTCATATAATGATATTTATTGACATATCATTAATAAGAATAAAAGGACGGTATTATATATATAATAATGATATTTTTTAATTTTAGTTAGTAAGATTATTATTTTGTGTATTAATTAGAATTAAAACAAATACTTTGTATTATTTAAATTGAAATTTGAAATAATTTATAAAACAAAAAGTATGATAAATTGTTGCAAAAAATATGGTTAGTGTAAAATTACTTTGGGAAAAAACCAAAAAATAAAAGATAAGAGTATCTCTCCTGTGATATCATGTAATTTATGAAGAACCACAATAATCACAGAAAAGGAGATACTCTTATGGAACTAAT